>SVTD01000008.1 GCA_015063955.1 Oscillospiraceae bacterium
CTCGCTCAACCGAATTTTCAAGACAGTTCGCACCCAGGTAGCAACCCTCATCCGTCAGCCTTACGGCTGCCACCTTCCCCCGAATCATGGGGGAAGGACTTACTATGTTCAGCTTCCTACAGTTCGATAAACCCGAATTTGCACGCTTGGTTCGCGTGCAGAAGGGACGGCGGGCAAAAGGGTTCCCTGAAAATGAGCTTGCGAATTTTTAGGGGTCCCGTCAAGGGTCTGCCCGCCCTACGGGTTAGCGGCAACATTTCGATAAACCCGAATTTACCTTATCCTTTTTCAAAGTTTTTTGGAGTGAGGAGAAGAAAAAACGATTGAGTATCGTTTTTTCGACGACGTAACTAAAACAAGGAAAGTATCGAGGCGAGTGTATCGAGCCGAAGATAATTGACTATGTTTTAGGAAGATAGAACATTTTTTTCAAAAAAGGTTTTGCGTCCCCGTTCTCCCCTATAAACCCGAATTTATCTTTTTATCAATTTACTCCTACTATTTTTTACATAGATATTGGCAACTGTCAATATATGTGGTATTCTATTATTGATAAATATATTCGGAGGTTCCTATGAAAAAGGTTGTTGCTTTTTTGCTTGTTTTGAGTATGCTTGCCCTTGCTTCATGCGGACGTGACAGTGAGATCGTGCCCGATGCTACCGACACGGCTGAGACTACGGTTTTGGATGATACCACCGCCCCGCCCGATGAAACGACAGGCGACGGTTCGGATAAGGAACCTACTGTTTCTTTACCGAGGGAGTACGAGCCGGTAATTGAAAACTATAAAAACATAGTTGATATGAGGTTATCCGAAAATTTTCAGGAGAACTGGTACAACGATGTGTACAGAGGCACCTATGAGGGTTATTACGATGATCTTATCATGGGCGATTTTGATACGATGATAGTCGAAATGCTCCTTCCCGGTGATAACGTTACCTCTTCGTCTTACGGCTACGTTCTTAATGATATCAACGGCGATAACGTTCCTGAGCTTTTCTGGGTAAGTGCGGATCTTGACAATATCTTTGCCGTATTTACCTTGAGCGGTATGGACGTTCAGCTTCTTGATGCCTTTTGGTCCCGTTATCAGTGCTGTGTTACCGATAAGGGCGAGCTTTATACCCGTGGCTCCTCAGGTGCCGCTGTGACAAGCTATCATATAAGAGCCCTTGAGCCCCACAGTGCAGAGCTTATATCCGTTAAGGAATTCGGCTCGGATACAGACGAGGCGGGCGAGCAGTTCTATTATGAGGCTGAATCATTCGGGGCTGACTATATCAGCGAGGAGCGTTTTGAAGAGCTTCTGTCTGAATATCCCTTTGAAAATGGCGAAAGCTGGAAAAAGAGCTTTGTTTATTCTTTGCCAAATGACTATTATCTTACTGAAATGTCCGAGGAAAATATCGTTAGCATAAGTGTTCCCGACGTTGAATTTGACGGTGTAATTTCCGATCGGGTAACATCATATCTTACCGAGCATTTTTTTGAATTTGAATGTCAGCTTGAAAAGACAGACAGCATGAGCACGGAGCTTCTTGAAAGACTTGACAGTCGGGAATATACGGGATACTGCGCAGAGCTTGACGGAACGGTTACAAGATCCGATGAAAAGATGATCAGCATCAAATTTGAAGGTCTTGTAAACTACATGACTGCGGCGCACCCGAATCACGTGCTGTTTTCCGTAAACGTTGACAAAGCTACGGGTGAGAGAGTTTTATTTGCGGATAAGTATAATATAACAGATGAGCTGTACTCGGTTTTCCTCACATATGCCCAGGCTGAGATAGACAGTGTTGCAGGTGAGGGAACGGTATCGGTTGAAGAGCAGCTTTGCCCGAAGGATTCCTTTATTAAAGGGTTATCCGATGAATCGACAGTATGCGTCTTTTACTCCGGCGAAAGCATAGTTATAAGCTACGAGGTACCTTTTGCCGTTGGCGGACACAGGGAAGCGGAAATACCGCTTTCCGAGCTTTCACAATTTGAAAAATAATAAGAAAAACGCAACGGCATTGCCGTTGCGTTTTTTTATCAGAATTCGTATCCGAGCTTGAGGGCCTTCTTGTTCTTTTCGATGAGAGCAGCCTTGGATTCGGGGATACCCTTGAGAATATAGGAAAGGAATGTATCATACTCGAACATACCCGTAAGCTTGAGAATCTGGCCGAGAACGATAACGTTTGCCATACCCTCGATTCCGTTTTCGCTAGCGACAGCCGTTGCGGGAATATAGCAGACCTTGATGTCCTCGCGCTCGCTCTTCTTTGCAACAAGAGAGGAGTCAACGATCATAAGTCCGCCTGCCTTTACCGCAGGCTCGAACTTGTCGTAGGAGGGAAGGTTCATAGCAACGAGAACGTCGGGATTTGTAATTGTAGGTGCGCCGATCTCCTCATCGGAAATAATAACGGAGCAGTTTGCTGCGCCGCCTCTCATTTCGGGTCCGTAGGAGGGAAGCCAGGAAACCTGCTTACCTGCGTACATTGCGCTTTTTGCCATTGCCTTACCGGAGAAGAGGATGCCCTGTCCGCCAAAGCCTGCAAAGAGGATAGATGTTGTCATATTACTTTTCCTCCTTTGCGTCGATATCCTTATATGTGCCGAGAGGATACTGAGGCATCATATTTTCGCGGAGCCATTCAAGTGATTTTTCGGGAGACATACCCCAGTTTGTGGGGCAGGTGGAGAGGACCTCAACGATAGTAAAGCCCTTCTTGTCTCTCTGATACTCAAATGCCTTCTTGATCTGCTTCTTTGCGGCGATGATGTTTTTGGGCGTATCAACTGCAACACGGGATGCAAGAGCTACGCCGTCAAGAGTGGAGAGCATCTCGCAAACTCTGATGGGGTTACCCTGGATAGCCTTGTCGCGTCCGTAGGGAGAGGTTGTGGTAACCTGACCGAGAAGAGTTGTAGGCGCCATCTGACCGCCTGTCATACCGTAAATTGCGTTGTTAACGAAGATGATGGTGATATTCTCGCCACGGGTGGCCGCGTGTACCGTCTCTGCAGTACCGATAGCCGCAAGGTCACCGTCGCCCTGATATGTAAACACAAAGTTATCGGGGTGAGTACGCTTTACGCCCGTTGCAACTGCGGGAGCACGGCCGTGAGCCGCCTGAACCATGTCGCACTCAAAATAGTTATAAGAAAATACAGAGCAGCCTACACTTGCAATACCGACTGTCTGTCCCTCGATTCCAAGCTCGTCGATAACCTCGGCTACAAGACGGTGGATAATACCGTGTGTACAGCCGGGGCAGTAGTGAAGAGGCACGTCTGAAAGAGCGTGAGGTCTGTCAAATACTGTTTTCATTTCGTGTTCCTCCTTATGCGTTGATTTCTGCGTGAAGCTTCTTGATCTCTTCAAGAACTGCTTCGGGGGTGGGGATCATACCGCCGGTTCTGCCGTAGAAGTGTACGGGAGCCTTGCCGTTAACTGCAAGACGAACGTCGTCGATCATCTGTCCCTTGGACATTTCAACGGAAAGGAACGCCTTTGCGTTATCGGCAACAGCGGCGATGTTCTTCTTGGGGAAGGGCCAGAGGGTGATGGGGCGGATAAGTCCTACCTTGATGCCTGCTTCTCTTGCCGCCTTGATGGCAGTCTTGCAGATACGGGCTGTGATGCCGAAGGAAACGAGAACGATATCAGCGTCCTCTGTGAGATACTCCTCGCATCTTGCTTCGTTTTCCTCGATAATATCGTATCTCTTGTATCTCTCGTCAACAACGTCCTCGAGAACCTGAGGATCGATGTAGAGGGAGTTTACGATGTTCTTTTTTCTCTCGCCCTTGTGACCGCAAGCTGCCCAATCCTTCTCGGGAGTTTCGCGGCGGGGGATGGAGTTGAAGTCAACGGGCTCCATCATCTGACCGAGCGCTCCGTCGCAAAGGATCATTGCAGGGATCCTGTAGATATCTGCAAGGTCAAATGCTTCAACTGTCATCGTTGCCATTTCCTGAACGGAGGAGGGAGCAAGAACGAGAAGGCGAAGGTCGCCGTGGCCGACACCGCGGGTCGCCTGATAGTAGTCCTGCTGGGAGGGCTGGATACCGCCGAGACCGGGGCCGCCGCGCTGTACGTTAACGATAACGCAGGGAAGATCGCAGCCTGCCATATAGCTGATGCCCTCGCTCTTGAGGGAGATTCCGGGGGAGGAGGAGGAGGTGATAACTCTGGTGCCTGCTGCAGCCGCGCCGAGAGTCATATTGATGGCCGCGACCTCGCTCTCAGCCTGAAGGCAGAGACCGCCGACCTTGGGGAGCTTCTTTGCCATATACTCGGAAAGCTCTGTCTGAGGTGTGATGGGGTAACCGAAATAGTATTTACAGCCGCACTCGATAGCTGCCTGAGCGATAGCCTCGGTACCCTTCATAAGTACTTTATCTGACATTATTATTCTCCTTTCACGCGTCTTTTTCAACCTTTATAACGCAATCGGGGCACATCATAGCGCACATAGCGCAGGCGATGCACTTTTCCTGCTCTGTAATAACTGCAGGATGGTAGCCTTTAGCGTTAAGGGTGTCTTTTGCAAGGGCAATTATCTTTTTAGGGCAGGCTGTTACGCACAGTCCGCAGCCCTTACAGGAATCGGTTTTAAATGTAACCTTGTTCATACTGTATCTCCTTTTGAACAAAATTTTATAAAGTCAGAATATCTGCTTTGTAACGTTTTTCATGGGGAAGAATCTTTCGCCCTCTGCCCTTATCTCACCGATAAGATCCTTATAATAGGAGGTGAAGAGAAGGGGAAGGGAGCATTCCTCGCTTACCTTATGGGCATATTCGAGGGATGCGAGAATATCTTCCTTTGTGGTTTCGGCACCTATGGAGCTGTTATTGACAACAGACGTGCATTTCAGGTGGGATGCCTCCTCGATGATGTGCATAAGGTCTGCCGCCGCCGAAGGATCGGAAATAAGAGGTCGGTATTTTGATACCACGTAGATCATTTCGTAGCCGCATTCCTTGATAAGATCGGAATACATACCCAGCGCCGCCGCACCGTCGTCTCCTCCCACGTCTATAAATGAAACCGTATCGGAATCGGGGGAGAAAATTGAGTAAAGCTCGGCAGGCAGGCTCGGAATATCCACGTTTGTGTTTGCGAATTCGGGAAGTATGGGGTGGATTCCCGCGCTCTCAAGCTCCTTTGCATTATCGGCAGCACGGAAGTAGGGATTGACCGTATCTACGTCCGCAAGGGCAACCTTTGCCGAAGGATAGCGCTTTTTGTAAAGCAATGCAAGGTTTACCGCGACATTCGTCTTTCCGGAGCCGTAGTGACCGCAAATGATCTTGATTCTTTTGCTTTTTTGCATAATTTGTGCTCCTTCCTTGCAAATATAAGATAACACATATTGTATCATACTTTTTTGCGCGTGAAAAGGGGTTATGCAATTATTTATGAAAATTTTTTTGGAAATTTTTCATATTTATTTTGATATTTGTTTGAAAAATTGATTGCATTGTGATATAATTAAACTCGTATAAGTATTTTTTGGCATAAATTTAGTGGTTGAGGTGATACTGTGTTTAAAAAAGACTGGCTTTCCGATTTTTTTACCGGAGTAATTCATATAATTCAGTCTATTGAGCTTGTTGATATTATCGATATTCTTGCAGTTTCCGTCCTTTTTTACTTCGTTTATAAGTTCATCCGCAATAAGCGTGCGGGAAAGCTCATAACAGGTATTCTTCTCCTTCTGGTTGCCCTCCTTATTTCCGAGGTCACCGGTATGCTTTCCTTGCAGTTTATATTTGAGAACTTCTTCCAGGTTGGAGTTTTAGCTCTCGTTATCCTCTTTCAGCCCGAGCTCCGCTCCGCCCTTGAAAAGATGGGCGGCACCTCCCTCAAGAGCCTGAAGCCTATCGTTGACAGAAAGAGCGATTTTACTCTCGTTGTCCGCGAGGTTGCTTCTGCGGCGGCGGAGATGTCCTCAGACAAAACGGGTGCTCTCATCGTTTGTGAGCGTACTACCAAGCTTGGCGAGATCATTGCAACGGGCAGCACCATAGACGCAAACGTTAATTCATTCCTTTTGAGAAATATTTTCTTCAATAAAGCACCTCTCCACGACGGTGCAACCATCATTTCCGGCGGACGTATATGTGCTGCGGGATGTCTTCTTCCTCTTTCCGCTCAGAACGATATAAACCGTAATCTCGGAACACGTCACAGAGCGGCTCTCGGTCTTAGTGAGAACAGCGATGCGGTGGTTGTAGTCGTTTCAGAGGAAACAGGCGTTATTTCCGTTGCGGTTGACGGAAAGCTTACGAGAGGCTTTACACAGGACACACTCAGAGCTCATCTTACCGATCTTCTCGTTCAGGAGACCGATAAGGATCAGATCAAGGTGATAAAGCCCAGAAAGAAGAAGGGCCAAACAAAGAAATCTAAGGAGGCGGCATCTGATGAAGAATGAAAATAAGTTCTTGGAATTTATCCGCCGTTTCCATATTATCCCGAAGATAGTCTGTGTCATTCTTGCATTCATTTTCTGGATATACGTTATGGAGATCGACAGCCCCGATAACGAGGATACCTTTGAGGATATCTATATCACCGTGGTTGGTACGACCGAGCTTGAAAACGAAAAGAATCTCTCGGTTTTCAGCGGATACGATACACCCGTTGACGTTACCGTCAAGGGTCAGAAGAGCGTTATCTCCAAATATACGGCTGAGGATATCGTAGTTACAGTTGACGTTTCCGATATCGAACAGAGCGGTATGTACACTCTGGAGCTCTTTTACGATCTCCCCTCGGGACTTACTCTCGTTGAGTCATCCGCAAAAGAGGTCAATATGTTTATAGACAGAAGGACCTCTGCGAATATTGCCGTTGAGCCCCAGCTTAAATCCTATAAGATATCAACTGCGGATTACGCCCTTGGCGACGTTACCTGCGATACACAGCTTATCACGGTTACAGGCCCGGAATCCGTTATCAACGAGATCGATAAGGCCGTTGTTGAGGTGAATATGGGCGACGAGCATCTGACTCAGTCCATCAGCACAGACGGCACCATCGTTCTTAAAAGGCAGAACGGGGAAACCGTTGACAGCAGATATCTGAAGCTCTCAAAGAACACCGTTTCCGTGAATATTCCCGTTCTCGGATTCAAGTCCGTTCCCCTCCGCGTTTCTACAAAGCACGGATTTTACACAAATGATAATTCTACCCTTACGGTCGAGCCCCAGACCATAAGGATCAAGGGCGAGCCCTCAGCGCTCCAGAATATCGAGTATATCGATATTACCACCATCGATGAAAAGAAGATCGGCGGTGATACGGAGCTTAACGTTGATATAAATCTGCCCGAAAACGTTTACGCGGCAGACGGCCAGCCTACTGTTGCTACCGTCAGCATCAAGCTCAATAATTTTATAAAGAAGACATTCGTTATAGAAAAGTTTCTCGTTATCAATTCAGGAGATCTTGATATAGACGTCATTGACGAATCCGTTGCCGTTACCGTTATAGGTGAGCGCGGCGCTGTCAACAGACTGAAGCTGGAGGATATCGTTATTACCGTAGATTTTGCAAATTATATGGATAATACCGGTATAGTTAACCCTCCTGTTACTATTACCATCTACTCCGAGGGTACCGTATACGAGCTTGGATTCTATGACGTTCAGGTGCAGATCAAATGAAATCCCGCATTACCGTTGACAACATAAGGATCCCTCTTTCTGCCTGCGATGCTGACGCCGTTGCAATTGCAGAAAAGACGCTTAAAAGAAACAGAATATCATACGATAAAGCCACTCTTCATATCCACAAAAAGTCTGTGGACGCACGAAAGAAGAACGATATTACCTTCGTTTGCTCAGTTACTGCAGAGGGCGATGCCGATCCTGAAATAAAGATCCCCGGCATCCGTATAAATCCCATCGAGGAGCTTACCTTCGGCTGCGGCGCGGAAAAGCTTTGCGCAAGACCTTATATTATAGGCTTTGGCCCTGCAGGCATATTCTGCGGACTTATCCTCGCTCACTTTGGTCTTCGCCCGGTTATCCTTGAAAGAGGCGGCAGCATTTCAGACCGTGTTCGCGCTGTTGAAAGCTTCTATAAGACAGGTATACTCGATACCGAAACTAATATTCAGTTCGGCGCAGGCGGAGCCGGAACCTTTTCCGACGGAAAGCTCGTTACGAGGATAGGTGATATGAGAACCTCTTTCGTTCTCAAAAAGCTTTTCGAGCTTGGCGCACCTGAGAATATTCTCTGGAACGCCAAGCCTCATATAGGAACTGACGTTCTCAGAGATGTAGTATCAAGGGCGGCTGATGAGATAATCTCCCTCGGCGGCGAGATACGCTATAATACGAAGGCAGACTTCGTCGGTGACGGATTTGTTGTTGTAAACGGTGAAAGGATCCCTTGCGGTCCTGTTGTTCTTGCGCCCGGACATTCCTCCAGAGATACTTATATGAATCTAATAGCAGGCGGATATTCTGTTGAGGCAAAGCCCTTTTCCATAGGAGTGCGTGCAGAGCATCTCCAGTCTGAGCTTGACCGCGCAATGTTTGGCGATGAGAGCCTTTCAGGGGTTCTCGGTCACGCCGAATATCAGCTTTCTCACAGAAGGGGAGAGCGCGGTGTATATACCTTCTGTATGTGTCCCGGCGGCGAGGTCGTTGCCGCGGCAAGCGAGGAGGGCGGCGTTGTCACAAACGGAATGAGCTACCACGCAAGAGACGGCAAAAATGCCAATGCCGCTGTTGCGGTCTCCGTTTTGCCCTCTGATTTTTCCGGCGACCCTGTTAAGGCTATAGAATTTCAGCGCAGTCTTGAGCGTTGCGCTTTTTTGGCAGGCGGCAAAACTTATGCAGCACCCTGTCAGTCCGTCGGCGCCTTTTTTGAGGGCAGAGACGGCGGATATTCCGGCAGGATCGTGCCCACATATATGAATTCAAACGTAGTGCCCGCAGACTTTAACCGTCTGCTTCCCGGCTTTGCTTCCTCTCTTCTCAAGGAGGGTCTTTCCTCCTTCGGAAGAAAGATAAAGGGCTATGACAGCCCCGACGTTCCTCTTACCGGTATTGAGACCAGAACCTCAGCTCCTCTGAGAATCCTCAGAGACGAGCGCCTTGTGGCTCTCGGCCACACACTTGTATACCCTTGCGGCGAGGGTGCCGGATACGCCGGCGGAATTACGAGCGCCGCAGTTGACGGGCTTCGTGTTGCCGAAGCGATTCTTTCGAGATTTAAGAGGGACTGACTGATTTCGATTAATTTTATTTAAGGATATATATATAATGTCACTGAGAAAACCGAGAAAATGGCTTGTGAAGGCTTCTCACTCTGAAACAGAGAAGAGTGCACAGGTCGAAAAAATCACAAAAGAGCTGGGGCTTTGCGCCCCCACGGTCCAGCTTCTTCTTAACCGAGGCTGCACCGATGCCGTAAGCTGTATTGACTTCCTCGAAAAGAAGACAGAGCAGCTTCACGATCCCTTCCTTATGAAGGATATGAAAAAGGCGGCCGAGCATATACTTGAGGTCGCAAAGGCAGGAAAGAGAATAGTTATTTACGGCGACTACGACGTTGACGGAGTTACCTCTGTTTCTATCCTCTATATGTACCTTGAATCCATCGGTGCAGACGTAGGATTCTATATTCCCTCACGTCTCGGTGAGGGCTACGGTATGTCAAACGATTCTCTCTGTAAGCTTCACGCAGAGGGATGCTCTATGATCATCACCGTTGATACGGGTATTACCGCAACTGAGGAGGCAAAGCTTATCCTCAGCCTCGGTATGGAGCTGATCATAACTGACCATCACGAGTGCTATGCAGACGTGCCTGAGGCTTATGCGGTGGTAAACCCCAAGCAGCAGGATTGCCCCTATCCCTTCAAGGAGCTTGCGGGTGTCGGCGTAGTGTTTAAGCTTCTCTGTGCAATGGAGATACTTAATTCTCCGGATCTTTCGACCCTTGAAGCTGTGAAAATGGTTGCCGATAAGTATATCGACCTTGTTGCCATCGGTACCGTTGCAGACGTTATGCCTCTTCGGGATGAGAACAGACTTATCGTTTCCAAGGGCCTCCACACGGTTGAAACTGCTCCCAGAATATCTCTTGAGGCTCTCCTTAACGCTTCCGTCGGTGATAATAAATCAACCCATAAGCATAAGATAACCTCCGGGTATATCGGGTATACGATTGCTCCGAGAGTCAATGCGGCGGGAAGGATACGCTCTGCATCTATTGCGGTGGATCTCTTCCTTTCTAAGGATCCCGTAAAGGCGAGAGAGCTTGCGGAGGAGCTTTGCGAGATAAATAAGGAGCGCCAGATCGAGGAAAACAAGATCATTGAGCAGGCATTTGCAAAGATCAATGCGGAGCACGATTTCGAGCACGATCCCGTTATCGTTCTTGCCGATGAATCCTGGCATCACGGTATTATCGGTATCGTTGCCTCAAAGATAACCGAAAAATATTCCCGTCCCTGTATCCTCATTTCCTTTGACGACGTAGGTGACGGAAGCGGTGAGATAACCAACGAGGACTCCGATATAGGAAAGGGAAGCGGCAGAAGCATCAAGGGCATGAACCTTGTTGATGCTCTCACCCATTGCTCCGATCTCCTCCTTAAATACGGCGGTCACGAGCTTGCGGCAGGTCTTTCCATCGAGCGCGGAAAGCTTGAGGATTTCAAGCAGCGCATCAACGATTTTGCCCGCGGATGCTTTGATTCAGAGCAGCCCGTTGCCTCTCTTGAGGCTGAATGCGAGCTCTATCCCTCTGACGTTTCGATGCAGCAGGCCATCGAGCTTTACGGTCTTGAGCCCTACGGTGTTTCAAACCCCGTACCCGTATTCGTAATGTACGGTATGAAGGTCGCCCACGTTTCCTCCGTCGGCGGCGGAAAGCATACTAAGCTTACCCTTACGAAGGATCACCTCGTTATTACGGCTATGTATTTCAGATACAGCCCCGCCGAGCTTGACGTATATGAAAACGACGTTATCGACGTTATGTTTAACCTTGATATCAACGATTATCAGAATACGAAGAGCCTCCAGTATATCGTGAAGGACATCCGTCTTGCAAAGGAGCAGGCGGAGTATGAGGAATCGGAGCTTGAGCTTTACAGAAGTATAAACGACGGAGTATTTGACCCCTCGGGGCTTTCTCAGAGAGACGTCGAATCCATCATTCCTCAGAGAAGCGATTTTGCGGCCATATATAATCTTCTCAAAAAAGAGCTGAGAATGGATCACGATACCTTCAGCATCAGAGCACTTTGCAAGCTCCTTACCCAGAACGGCGTTCCCAACAGATACGTTAAGGTAAAATACATAATCAGAGTATTTCAGGAGCTGAATATCCTCGGTGTTGACGAGATAGACCCTGAGGCTGAAATATATAAGTTCAAATATATATATGTAAAAAATAAAGCGGATCTTGATAAATCCAATATTTTAAGAAAGCTTAAATCATCCCTATTTTCAAAATAAGAACAACGGTAAAGATATGTTGGACTACAGCGAAAACGATATAAGACTGGAACAGATCAAAAGCCTTCTTGGTATGCTTACTTCAAGCGGCAAGAAGTTTGATATTCCGAAGATCAAAAACGCATTTTTATATGCATCCGATATGCACGAGGGCCAGTTCCGCAACAGCGGAGAGCCCTATATCGTGCACCCCATTTCCGTAGCAGAGATAGTTGCGGCGCTGGGCCTTGATACAGACTCCATCTGCGCTGCCTTCCTTCACGATACGGTGGAGGACTGCTCCGAGAAAACAAATCTTGAGACCATCGCAAAGTATTTCGGCAGCGAGGTTGCCATGCTTGTTGACGGTCTTACGAAGCTCGTTGATATGAATATCGAGGATAAGGAAGAGGCTCAGATGGAGAATATCCGCCGTATGCTTCTTGCTATGTCCAAGGATATCCGTGTTATCTTCGTAAAGCTTTGCGACAGACTTCACAATATGAGAACTCTTGATGCAAAGCCCGAGCATAAGAGAAGAGCTACGGCTCTTGAAACGATGCACGTTTATGCACCTCTCGCTCACCGTCTCGGTATCCAGCGTATCAAGCAGGAGCTTGAAAATCTCGCCCTCCTTTATCTTGACCCTATAGGATATTCCGAGGTCACGAATCATATCGAGGTCAAATACGGACAGAACAGAGATTTTATCGAAAACGTCCGTCAGATGATCTCCGACGAGCTTGAAAAATATAATCTCAATTTCAAGCTTGAGGGAAGAGTTAAAACGGTATACAGCATCTACCGTAAGATGTTTAACCAGTCCAAGGAGTTTGACGAGATCTACGACTTCTACGCTCTCCGTATTATCGTTGATACCGAGCTTGAGTGCTATACAGCTCTCGGTATCGTTCACGAGATGTTCAAGTCTATCCCCGGACGCTTCAAGGACTATATCTCCACACCTAAACCCAATATGTATCAGTCTCTCCATACTACCGTTATCGGCAGAGCAGGCATCCCCTTCGAGGTTCAGATAAGGACCCGTGAGATGCACCATATTGCCGAATACGGTATCGCGGCACACTGGAAGTATAAATCCGGCGCCCAGAGCAAGGAGGAGATCGATAATAAGCTTGCGTGGATCTCAAGATTCATCGAATCCGAGGGCGAAAACCTCAGTAACGATGACTTTATGCATTCTCTCAAGATCGATATCTTCCACGATGAGACCTTCGTGTTCACTCCTAAGGGCGACGTTATCGCACTTCCTCAGGGTGCTACTCTTATCGACTTTGCTTACGCTATCCACTCTCAGGTCGGTCACAGAATGATAGGCGCCAAGATCAACGGTATGATCGCGCCCATCGACCGCTGTCCTCAGAACGGTGAGATCGTCGAGGTCATTACCTCGGCCTCCTCCAAGGGTCCCAGCCGTGACTGGCTGAAGATCGTAAAGACAGGTGAAGCCAGAAGCAAGATCCGTCAGTGGTTCAAAAAGGAAAAGAGAGCGGAGAATATCGTTATCGGTCGCTCGGATATTGACCGTGAGATCGCAAGAATTAATAAAAATACAACAGAAGCTCTCCGCACCGAGATAATTGCCGCCGTTGCAAAGCGCGTCGGTATGCAGGAGGCGGATGACCTTTGTAATGCCGTCGGTTACGGCGGAATGCCTATCTCAAAGATTCTTCCTAAGCTTCGCGATGAGGTTGCAAAGGTAGTTAAGCCCGAGGAAGAGGCTCCCAAGGTCATTGAGGCGGATGACGTTAAGACCGTTGCGGCACCCAGCCACGGAAAGTCCGGCGGTATTATTATCGACGGAGAACGCGGCTGCGCATTCAAGTTTGCAAAATGCTGTAATCCTCTCCCCGGAGATAAGATCGTAGGCTTTATCACAAAGGGCTACGGCGTTTCTATTCATAAGCACGATTGCCCGAACGTTATTTCCGGTCAAAAGAACGAGGAATATCTTGAACGATGGGTAAGAGCTGAATGGGATCTTACTGAGGTCAAGCAGAATACTACAGGCGTTTACGAGGCAGTAACACAGATCTTTGCCGATAACGATATTTCCGTTATCGCAAATATTACTGCAGTCCTTGCGGAAATGAGAGTTTCTATCCTTCAGATCAACTCCAGAATGGATTCTCCCGATTCCAGTGTAATTACTCTCAAGTTTACCTGTAAGGATATAGGCCACTTTAATTCCGTAGTCTCAAGACTTCGCTCAGTGGCACACGTTAATAACGTTATCAGAGGTTTCAATTAAATGATAGCAGTACTTCAAAGAGTTGAGTCAGCCTCCGTCAGAATTGACGGAGAGCTGTACTCTGAAATCGGCAAGGGCTTTCTTATTCTTCTCGGTGTTTCAGCCGAGGATAATGAAGAGGATGCAACTCTCCTTGCACTTAAAATTTCAAAAATGAGAATTTTCGAGGACAGCGATGAAAAAATGAACCTGTCCGTTAACGATATAGGCGGCGCCGTTATGGTCGTTCCCAATTTTACGCTTCTTGCAGGATATAAAAAGGGAAACCGTCCCGATTTTATAAGAAGCGCAAGACCTGAACGCGCAAACGAGCTTTTCGAGTTTTTCTGCAATTATATTGAGGGGCTCGTGCCCTCAGTCGCAAGGGGCAGATTTCAGGCAGATATGAAGGTCTCCCTCGTAAACGACGGCCCCGTAACTGTTTCAATGGACTCAAGAGTTCTCAGAGGACAGAGAGAAATATGACCCTTTATACAGAAGGCAATATCAGCCGATATTATGCGGAGACTCTCGTTCTCCTGTTTTTCCCGGGATCAAAGTTTCCCGAGGACGGGAGCGGCGGTGAGCCCATTGTCCGTATTTCAGTACTTGAAGAAGACGGAAAGGCTGTCGGTAAGGTCACTATCAGGGAAGGGGAACGGGAGGTTTGTTCAGCCTATTCACCCGCCGAGGGTGCTGAAAGCAGAGTAAACCCCGAAATGCTACTGAAGCTTTGTGCCGGCGGTGCAATGCTTCGCGCAGGTAAGGAATTTTGCAATACTACCCCTCCGTGGGGCATGATAACCGGTGTGCGTCCTGCAAAAATGTGCCTCGATATGCTCGGACGCGGTATGACGGAGGAGGAGGTCTTTGCCCATCTTACGAACGACTTCCTTTGTACACCCGAAAAGGCAGGGCTTGCCATAACGACTGCCAAAAGAGAGCACCCCTTTATTACTCCCTTGAGAAGACGGGAGTGCAGCGTTTATATTGCAATTCCTTTCTGTCCCACAAGATGCTCCTATTGCTCCTTCGTTTCCTTCTCATCTCCGAAGCTACTCAGCCTTATTCCCGATTATCTTGTAAGACTTTGCGAGGATATCAAAAATACCTTTAAGATAATCAGAGATCTCGGCCTTCGTGTTGCAACGGTGTATATCGGCGGCGGCACCCCCACGACCCTTAGTGCAGATCAGCTCGAGCTGCTGCTTTCCTGTATAAGCGGCGAGACTGATATTTCGGCTCTTGACGAGTTTACGGTGGAGGCAGGCAGACCCGATACCATAACTGCCGAAAAAATGGCGGTTCTTTACAGCTACGGTGTTACGAGAGTAAGCGTAAACGCCCAGACTATGAACGATTCAGTTCTTGCATCTATCGGCAGAAAGCATAATTCCGAGGATTTTCTCAGAGCCTTTGGCTGTGCGGTACAAAGCGGGATACGGGATATAAACGTCGATCTTATTGCGGGACTTCCCGGTGAGCACTGCGAGAGCTTCTCTGATTCCGTAAATAAGATAATAGGTCTCGCACCCTCAAATATCACAGTCCATACCTTCTACGTAAAGAGGGCGGCTGATATTAAAAACTCCCTTGAGGTTTACCGAGCGGAGGATGAAAATACGAAACGCTCCCTGGATCTTGCTCAGTCTGCTCTTATCAGCGCGGGATACTCGCCCTATTATCTTTATAAGCAGAAAAATACTGCCGCAAATCTTGAAAATGCAGGATTTTGCACGAATGGACATGAATGCCTCTATAATATATTTATGATGGAAGAGATACATACGGTGTTTGGCGCAGGCGCGTCTGCTATGACAAAGCTGGTTTCTCCCGATCCTTTAAGGATGAAGATTCAGCGCCTTTGCGAAACCAAATATCCTTATGAATATCTTGACTGCGAAAAGGGAAGCGCCGATGAGAGATTCACGGATCTTTGGAAGGCTTCCGAGGCATTTTACCGTGAGCATTTTTAATTATGGTAATAGATATTTGTAACCTCCGTACGAGGGAAAACGCAAAAACATTTGTCAGAGAATGCGAGAATAATTTTAAAATATCGGTGGAATCTGCGGCAGGGCTTGTTGCCGCAGATAAACGCTGTAAGGCAGTTACCCTGGCAGGACCTACCTGCTCGGGAAAGACTACGGCGGCTTCACTGCTCATAGCGGAACTTGCCCGTCTCGGAAAGAATGCAAAGCTTATCTCAATTGATGATTTTTATTATCCTCAAAGGGAAATGGAAAGACTTGGCATAACTGATTTTGAGGGAGCCTCTGCAATCGATACCTCGCTTTTCAGAAAATGCAGTGCATCTCTTGCAGCTCTTGAAGTAACGGTTCTGCCTTATTACGATTTCAAGACTCACGAAAGGGGATTCTATCCCGAATATACTCCCAAGGAAAACGATATTTATATATTTGAGGGTATTCAGGCAATATACCCGGAGATCCTTTCCTGCCTTGATTCATTCGGTACAGTCAGTCTCTTTATTTGCGTTGCAGACAAAATCGAGATCGGCGGAATTTCTTTTGAGCCCAATGAGATCAGACTTATGCGCCGCGTTGTACGTGATTTCTATCATAGAGGCACGTCAATTGAAAAAACCATGGTGCTTTGGGATAACGTCCGCAAAAACGAGGATGAAAATATTTTCCCCTTTGTCGGAAATGAGGACTTCAGCATAAATTCCCTTATTCCTTACGAGATCTTTCTCGTGGGACGGGAGTTTCTTGAAATGTCCCGAAATTACCCTGAGGATGGCAGGAGCTCAGCTCTTGTAGCAAGCCTTCGCGAAAGACTTTCAGGGGTAATGAATGATAATTTTGACCATAGCCTTATTTCGGAAAATTCTCTCCTTCGGGAGTTTTCCGAATAAGCCGTTTCAATAAGCATTTGCTTTTACAAATGCTGAGAAAGGAATCTTCACAGCAATGATAGATAAGAATACAAAGAAGAAAAATTCAACGAAGCTCTTTTTCTCGGGAGTTCTTGTGCTGACTATTACGAACCTTCTCGTTAAGGTCATCGGTCTTATGTTCAAGATCCCTATGAACCGTATTATCGGTGACGAGGGAATGGGCTATTATAACTCTGCCTATACCTTCTATACCTACCTTTATATGGTATCAACGGCAGGTCTGCCTACGGCTATCTCAATTATGATCTCCGACAGCCGTGCAAACAGACAGATAAAGCAGGTCAAGCGTATTTACCATATATCTCTGCTCCTGTTTATCGCTATAGGCGTCGTTTCGACGATGATCATGTTCTTCGGCTCAGGAATTATGTCCACAGCCATCGGCGCCGAGCCTACGAAGTACTCTATTATGGCGATCGCACCTACCCTTTTGTTTATCTGCATCTGCAGCGCACTCAGAGGCTATTTCCAGGGCTATCAGCAGATGACCCCCACAGCCATCTCTCAGTTTCTTGAGGCTGCCTGCAAGCTTGGTATCGGTATTGCCTTCGCTCTTTTTGCAAAGAATCAGGGCTACGGAATACATATCCAGGCGGCGTATGCAACCGTAGGTCTTACTACGGGTGCCCTTGCGGGTATGCTCTGTATGGTAATTGCCAAGATGTTCTTTAAGGAAAAGCAGTACGATGCTCAGTTCCTTGAGGATAAGGGCGAAAACAATGAGGTTGCAAGGACGGGTGAGCTTATAAAGAAGCTTATACTCATTGCACTGCCCATAACAATAAGCGCATCGGTTATGAGCCTTACAAACCTTATTGATACGGCGATCGTTCAGAGACTTCTCCAGTCCACGGGTCTTTCTCAGGTTGCGGCAACGGAGCTTTACGGAAACTATACCTCTCTTGCCGTTCCCATGTTCAACCTTCCTCCCGTTCTTATCTATCCTATTTCCTACTCCATCGTACCTCTGCTTACGGCGGCAAAGAAGAGGGGAGATACGGAGAAGTGCAGAATAGTTACAGAGTCCTCTCTGCGTGTCGCTATGCTTGTTGGCATCCCCTGCGGTCTCGGACTTGCAGCCCTTTCCGAGCCCATCCTCAGCCTTCTTTTCAAGGAGAGCTCCGTTCAGCTTGCTTACCCCCTTCTTACACTTCTTGCACCCTCAACTGCATTTATCTGCATCCTTTCCGTTTCAAACGCCATACTTCAGTCTGCGGGATTTGAGCGCAAGCCCCTTATTTCAATGCTTGCAGGTGCGGCGGTAAAGATAGTAACGAACTTTGTACTTATCCAGTATATAGGTATGAAGAGCACTCCTATTTCCACCTTCCTTTGCTATCTTACGGTTACACTCCTTAACCTTTACTTTATTAAAAAGCACGTGGGAATCATGCCGAAGCTCTCAGGCCTTTTCGGAAAGCCCCTTCTTTCCGGTGTTGCCTGCGCCCTTTGCGCTTATTTCTCATACGCCCTTCTTTCCTCCTTCATTTCCGGAAAGATCGCCGTATTCGTTGCAATCATAGCGGCAGTTCTTGTTTACGCTATCGTTATTTTCCTTGTCAGAGGAATTTCGGGAGACGACGTAAGGCTTCTCCCCAAGGGAGCTGCTATCTATAGGATCCTTAATAAACTCAAGCTTGTAAAATGAGGCTAAGATGAAGACCAAGGAAGAACTTTTAAAAGAAAAAAAGCACGATTTTGATTCTCTCGTCAGCGTAATGGAAGCCCTTCGCGGCGAGGGAGGCTGCCCATGGGATATGGAGCAGACCCATACCTCCGTTCGTAAATGTCTTATTGAGGAGACCTACGAGGTCATCGAGGCAATAGATAAGGATGATTCCCGTCTTCTTCGTGAAGAGCTTGGAGACCTTATGTTCCAGGTAGTCTTTCATGCACAGATCGAAAAGGAGGAGGAGCGCTTTGATATTTCCGACGTTATTCACGATATTACCCATAAGATGATCGTGCGCCATCCCCACGTTTTCGCAGATACCGTAGTTGCCGACAGCGATGAGGTGATAGTCAATTGGGATAATATCAAAAAAGAGGAAAAGCACTTTGCGTCTCCCGCAGAGGTCCTCAAAAGGGTGCCTCCTTATATGCCCGCACTCCTGAGAGCCGAAAAGGTTCAGGGAAAGGCACTCTCAAAATTCTCCTACGGATATAAAACCGAGGATGAGGCATGGGATGCAGTTGAAGCTTCTTTGAAAGCCGGCGCGCAGTCTCGCGGGGAAGATATAGGAAAAGCCCTGTTTGCCCTTTGTGCTGCGGCTGAGATGCGGGGGCTTGACCTTGAGGCTATCCTTTCCGGCTGCACAGACAGCTTTATCAGTAGCTTTGAGGATAAATAATCACGGGTTGTGCAATTCGCATTTATCTGCCTTGAGTAATTACATTTTAAGCAGTAATTTTAACGAAAACTATTGCCAAAATGATGAAAAAGTGTTATACTAAAGAGCAGTGAGCCTTATATAGGCAAAAGTAATAAAAAATTCTGAAAGGAAATATTGAAAATGAACAAGTCTCAGCTTATCGACGCAGTAGCAGCAAAGACTGATCTTACAAAGAAGGGCGCAGAGGCAGCAGTAGCAGCAGTTCTCGAGTCCATCGAAGAGGCTCTTGCTTCCGGCGAGAAGGTACAGCTCATCGGTTTCGGTACTTTCGAGGTTAAGGAAAGAGCAGAGAGAATCGGCCGCAACCCCGCAACAGGCGCTGAAATCAAGATCGAAGCTTGCAAGTATCCTGCATTCTCCGCAGGCTCCAAGCTCAAGGATAAGGTTAACTGATTATTTTCATAACAGGCAGCTCCGATGAAAATCGGGGCTGTTTGGCTATTATTTTGTATGAGGATCGATAAATTTTTAAAGGTTTCAAGAGTAATTAAAAGAAGAACAGTTGCAAACGATGCCTGCGATAACGAGCACGTATCCGTTAACGGTAAGGTGGTCAAGGCATCATATGACGTAAAGGTCGGAGACGTGGTTGAAGTCACCTTCGGTGAAAAGACCCTCCGTTTCCGTGTCCTTGATATTAAAGAGCATACTGCCAAGGCAGATGCTTCTTCAATGTACGAGATAATAAACTCCTGACATATTTTTGCAGGTCTTTTCATATCGTATTATAAATCTATGATACGGAGAAGGCTATGGAGCAAAATACAGAGCAGAACGTTTTCTTATATTCCCGAAAGCGACTTGAGCTTACAGGGGTCAGCGACGTTTGTGAATTTACAGAAAATTCCGTTGAGATGACCTTGCCTGACGGGTTTGTTGGTATTGACGGGGAAGAGCTGAAGATAGATTATTTCAGCTCCGATACGGGAAAGGTGTCGATCCACGGACGTATAAGCGCAATTACCTATTATACAAAGGCAATCTCCCCGAAAAAATCTAAAAAACGCTGATATGCAGTTTTTAGTTATCTCGCACCAGCTTTGGGAGATCGCCGCATCCATTGCCCTCGGCACAATTCTCGGGCTTTTATATGATTTTTTGCGCTTTGGAAGAAGGCTTCTCTCGCCCCTTGGCTTTCAGATACTTTTGGCGAACGTACTTGACGTTTTATATCTCGTTTTTTGCGGTGCTGCTTACTGTGTTTTCGTATTTTGGGCGTCGAGCGGGCATGTCAGATGGTATACTGCTCTCGGTATGATCGCGGGCTTCATCCTTTACAGACTTCTTCCCGGAAGGGTGATCTTGCCGGTGCTTTGCTTTTTGGCAGATAAGCTGCTTATTGTTTTTTCTCTGTTGCTTTATCCGGCAAAGAGAATTTTCGTGCTTATACAAGGTCTTTTAAAAAAGGTCTTGAAGTTCACTTTAAGATATGCTATGATTAAAAAAACGGATAAAATGAAGAAAAAGCTTAGAAATGAAGTAAAACTTACTGGCTGAAGTACAAAAGAAAGGATAACCGCAGATATGAAAAAGAAAGAAACCGGAGTTTTTGTCAGGATCGCCATATTTGCATTTGCAGTATTTGCGGTCATTACCATCGTTCAGCTCCAGCTCCAGTTTAATGCTTATAAAGCACAGAGAGATGAGCTTCGCGAGGAGGTAAACGGCCTTATCGATGAAAAGGAGCACCTTGAAAACGAAAAGGCAAGCGTAAGCGATAAGGATCACGTTATCGAGGTGGCAAAGGATAAGCTTAACCTTCGCCTGCCCGAGGAGATCATCTTTTATAACGATATTTACGATTAATGTAAAAGACAGGTAAATTACCTGTCTTTTTTCATTTCAAAAAGCTTAAATTCTATTTACACGCAGAGGGAATTGTGGTAGAATTAATTTGTATTATTATGCGATTCGGAGCGAATATGAATAAGTTTAAAAATACGTATTGTAACCCTATCCCCCTGCCTGATTATCCCATCGGCAGACAAAGCCTTGACCGTGATTATAACTGGCGGGAAACCGCCGATCCCACCGTTCTTTACGAGAACGGTATCTGGTATCTCTATTCCTCCTGCGGAATGGTATACTGGTCTGAGGATTTCGTAACGTGGAACCATAAGCATATGGAGCCCTATGACTGCGGCTATGCCCCGACGGTAGCAAAGCATAACGGAAAGTATTATCTTTGCTCAAGCCTTTCCGATCTTTTTGTTTCTGATGACCCTCTCGGCCCCTTCACGTCCCTCGGAAGATTTACTCTCCCTGACGGTAAGGAGCTTGAGCGCTGTTACGATCCTATGGTATTTTCCGATGATGACGGAAGATTCTATCTTTATTATACAACAGGCTGGCCTGAGATACTCGGTGTTGAGCTTGATGCCAGCACCCCTACAAGGCTTCTTTCCGAGCCCTCTCTTATGTTCCGATTTGATCCCGACCATATCTGGGAGCGAGGCGGTGAGTATAATGAGGACGGAAGCTCCTGTGCTATGGAGGGCCCATGGATGTTCAAAAAGAACGGGGTATATTATCTTACCTACGGTGCCCCTGCCACCGAATATTCCTCCTACGCTATGGGAGCATATAAGGGTAGCGCCCCCCTCGGTCCCTGGACTTATATGGAGTCCAGCCCCTTTATTGAAAAGCGTGACGGTGTAGTTCGCGGCCCCGGTCACGGATGTATCGTTGAAGGACCTGCAGATACCCTTTGGTGCTTCTATACAACAACTATCTGCTATATCGACGCTATGGAGCGCAGAATAGGCTATGACCCTGTTTTTATCGACGAAAACGGCGATCTCGTTTGTAAAAAGGTTACCGAAACTCCCCGGTGGGCACCCGGCGCCGTAGCCGACCCCGTAAACGAGGGTGATACCGGCCTTATCTGCGTAACAGGCAGAAGACGCGCTTATGCTTCAAGCGAAGCCCCCGGAAGAAGCGCACTTTATGCAACAGACGAGGATCTTATGTCCTGGTGGGAGCCTGCGGACGGCGATGAGAACCCCACTCTTACGATTCCCATGTCTTACTGGGGTATGAACTGCTGCGCGGTAAGGATCATCTGGCGTGACGTTGGACTTTCACTTTGCAGCGGCGCGCTCCCCGGTCCCATAAAGTATAAGCTTTATCTGAGAGATACGGAGGAAAGCGAGGAATGGACCTGCGTTGTTGACCGCAGCGAAAGCTGTGAGGATATGATCGTTGATTACCGCACCTTTGAAACCGTGCGCGCAAACGAAGCAAAGCTTGAGATCCTCGGCTGGCCCGAAAAGATAAAGCCGGGTGTAATGAATATATCAGTTTTCGGATATTGGACAAAGAAGGAGAATAATTGATGATAGACGTAACAAAAACATATTGTAACCCGATCCCCCTTCCTGATTATCCTCTCGGCAGAAATTGCTTTAATTTCGGCTGGAAGCACAGAGCGGATTTCCGCGAAACGGCAGACCCCACGGTAATCTACGAGGACGGAAAGTGGTATCTCTATCCCTCCTGCGGAATGGTTTACTGGACGGAGGATTTCAGAACGTGGAATCACGTACATATGGAGCCCTATGACTGCGGATACGCTCCCACAGTCGTAAAGCATAAGGGTAAGTTCTATCTTACTGCCTGCTCAGCACCTCTTTACGTTGCTGATAACCCTCTCGGACCCTTCAGAAATATCGGTAATTTCGTAAAGCCCGACGGCGAGATCTATCTGTGCGACGATCCTATGATCTATTCCGACGATGATGAGAGGATCTATCTCTACAGCGGATGCGGCGGCGGAATAAAGGGCGTTGAGCTTGATTCCGACGATCCCACAAAGCTTCTCCACGATCCCGTCACTATGTTCGATATGGATACGGAGAATCACGTATGGGAGAGAATGGGCGACTGGAATCAGGATGGCTCCTACTCCTGGGTAGAGGGTGCCTGGATGTATAAGAGGGAAGGAACTTACTACCTCATCTACTCAGGCCCCGGCACCGAATGGGTGACTTATGCTATGGGCGCTTATAAGAGTAAATCTCCTATGGGTCCCTGGGAATATATGAAGACCAGCCCATTCCTTCTTAACCGTCACGGTCTTGTGCGCGCTCCCGGTCACGGCTCTGTAGTTGAAGGACCCAATAATACTCTTTGGGTATTCTATACCTGCCTTGTTGGATATGGCGGCAACTTTGAGCGCCGATGCGGCTTCGATCCCATCGGATTTGACGAAAACGGCGATATCATTCCCACAAAGTCCACAGAGAACCCTCAGTGGGTTCCCGGATATAAGGAGGATCCCCATCTCGGTAACGATGCGGGACTTATACCTCTCACTCAGAATATCGGCCCTGCGGTAGAGTCCTCCATGGCTCCCGGACGCGACGGCATCTATGCCTGCGACGACAGTCTTATAACATGGTGGCAGCCCGCGGCGGATGACCCCGATCCTACGCTTACTGTTAAAATGTCCGAGGAGGGTCTCAATATCTACTCCATGAGAATCATGTGGAGAGACGTCGGTATGGATTTCAAGAAGGGAATTATGCCCGGTCCCTTCCAATATAAGGTTGAGGCTATGGGTATGGACGATCAGTGGGTCTGTGTTCTCGATAAGTCTGATAACACCGTTGATATGCTTATCGACTATCTCCCCGTAACTCAGATGAGAGCAAAGGCCGTTCGCCTTCGCATCTGCGGTCATCCCGAAAATATTGAGCCCGGTGTTATTAATTTTACTGTATTCGGTAACTGGACACCAATCAAAAAGTAATAGGTAACAAGTAATAAGTAATAAGAGGTGAATAAAGTTGGCATACACCTTCAGGGGCGGTATCCGTCCCGATGACCATAAATACACAAGGGATACGGCAATTGAGCGTATAAAGGATCCCGATACGGTTTCTATACCCCTTTCTCAGCACGTGGGCGTTATGTGCCGTCCCGTAGTAAAGGCAGGGGACCGTGTTCTTGTGGGACAGCTTATCGGTGAGGTTCCCGGCGGTCTTGGATGTCCCGTGCATTCAAGCGTTTCAGGTATTGTTCAGCGTATCGAGGAGGTGACCACCACATACGGCGGATCATCCTATAATATCGTCATCGAAAATGATAAGCAGAATACGCTTTGCGAAACCGTTCGACCCTTCGGTAAAAAGATAGCGGAGGCAACCTTCCAGGAGATCGTTGCCGTTATCAGAAATGCAGGCATTGCGGGAATGGGCGGAACTGCCTTTCCAACCTACGCAAAGGTCACCCAGGCGCGCGGTAAGGTAGATACGATGATCGTTAACTGCTGCGAGGGCGAGCCCTTCGTTACCGTAACAGGCAGAATGATCCACGAGTGCCTTCAGGAGATCCTTGGCGGCGTCAAGATCCTTATGATCGCCCTCGGTGTCAGAAAAGCTACCCTTGCCATTGAAAAGGACAGAAAAAAGGAGATAAAGAAGCTCAATTCTGCCCTTGACAAAGAAGATCTTATGGAGCTTAAAAGGGTTTCTGCAAAGTACCCCTCAGGAAGTGAGAAGCATCTTATCTATGCTCTTACAAAGGAGGAGATCCCCGCAGGGAAAACTGCCATTGATGCCGGCTGTATAGTTTTCAATGCAGAGACCTGCGCCGCAGTTTATAACGCTTTTGCCAAGGGTATGCCCCTTATCAGGCGCGTTATCACCGTTGACGGCGACTGTATCGCAAAGCCGAGAAACCTTTCGGTTCCCATCGGCACAAGTGCGTCTTACATAATCGACCAGTGCGGCGGTCTTATCAAGGATGCAAAAAAGATAATTTTCGGAGGCCCTCTTATGGGTCACGCCCAGTGGGACAAAAACGCCCCCGTATCAAAAGCCACGTCAGCAATCCTTGTGTTCAGCGATTATTTTGACCGTGAATCAAAAATGGAGCCTGTTTGTATCAGATGCTCCCGCTGTGTCAAGGCTTGCCCTATGGGACTTATGCCTATAGATATCGTTTCCGTCGTAAACCGCGGAAAGATAGAGAAGGCAGAGACCATGGGAGCTGCAGCCTGCATCGAATGCGGCGCCTGCACCCACGTTTGCCCCGGCGGTCTTCCCGTAACGCAGATCGTAGGACGTGCAAAGACTGATATTCTTGCAAGAAGGAGGAACGCTCAGAGCGAGCAGTAATTTTATGAGCAACAGAATTAATGCTAAAGGCGCTGAGAGAAAGCCTCTGCCCGAGCTTTTGCACGTTTCTCCCGCTCCTCATATGAGAAGGCTTGATACCGTTACAAGCATAATGCTTGACGTTATCATCGCTCTTTTACCGGCGCTTGCGTTCGGTATATTCTTCTTCGGAATGAGAGCTCTTTATATCGTTCTTATTTCCGTTCTTTGTGCCGTGATCTCCGAGGCCTGCTATCAGCTTGCATGGAGAAAAAAGGTTCGTATCGGCGATCTTTCAAGCGTCGTTACCGGACTTATGCTCGGACTTATGCTTCCCGCAGGAGTATCCTTCTGGGTGCCTATGGTTGGAAGCGTTTTCGCTATCGTAGTCGTTAAGCAGTTCTTCGGCGGCATCGGTAAAAATATCGTAAACCCTGCCATCGCGGCGCGTGTATTTCTTATGCTTTGCTGGCCCGATCAGATGGTCCGCTATACGAACAGGGCGGGTGAGCTCGTTTCAAGCGCCACTCCCCTCGTTGAAATGAAGGCAGGAAACGCTCCTACCATATCTCTTTTCAATCTTGTACTGGGTAACTGCCCCGGAGCCATCGGCGAGGTTTCCGCCATTGCTCTCGGAGCCGGATTTATCTATCTTTTCTGCAGAAGAGTAGTTTCCTGGCAGATTCCCGTAACCTTTGTAGGAACCATTGCCATTATCTCCATTCTTGCGCCTATAAACGGCGAGGCTACCGCGCTTTTCGATCAGGTAGCATCGGGAAGCCTTCTCCTTTGCGCACTTTTCTCGGCCAACGATTATACTACGACTCCCGTAACCCGCGGCGGAAAGATCATATTCGGCGTAGGCTGCGGACTTATAACCGTCCTTATCAGATATTTCGGTGCATACCCCGAGGGTACGGCATTTGCTATCCTCATCATGAACCTTCTTGCACCCCTGTTTGAAAGCTGGACGAAGCCCCACAGATTCGGAGGTAAGTAAGAATGAAAAAATTCAGTAATTCAAACGAGCCCGAATTCAGAAAGGGGCTTTCCGAGGAGGAGATCAACTCCCCCGAATTCAATCCCGATGATTTTGCTCCCGCTCCCGAAACTGACGGAGCAGAGGGGGAAAACGAGGGACTTGAGAATAAGAGAAATTCTCTGATTTTTGCCCTTGTGGCTACGCTCCTTGCAATCATCGTGTGCTTTGCAGGATGGGGCGTTTCAGCATCCGTTGCAAGATACGAAAGCAGAGTTCTTGAAAGACACGTGCTTTCCGTATTCGATAACTGCGACAGGATCGAGCTTTATTCAGCCGACAGGGAAGGATACGCGGTCTATGCCGTATTCTTCAAGGACAAGATGGCAGGATACGCAGTTCTCGGAACCACCGAGGGCTTCGGCGGAGATATTGATTTTGTAGTTGCCTTCAACTCCAATAATATGATCTCAAAGATCAGAGTCCTTGACCATAACGAATCCCGGGGCCTCGGCTCAAAGATCGGCACCGATACCTTCCTTTCTCAGTTCAAGGGGCTTCTTATCGGTAACGTAAACGTTAAATACGATCTCATTTCAGGCGCTACCACGTCCTCAAAGGCCATGGGTGATGCCATCAGCGAGATCCTCGGGCTTGGACTCAGCACGGAGTCTATAGCAAACGAGCTTGGCTACGATACTATTTCCGAGGAGGAGATAGAGGAGGAGGTCAAGAAGGAAGAGGACGATAAGAAGGATCCTTCAAAGGAGACTGAACCTGCAGAAACCACCGGCAAGCCCCGACCCGGAGTGAACGATCACGGCGGAGCAAATGTAAATACCGGTGACGGTGACGAGGATATGAACATAGACGGAGAGGACGAGACCACCGTTTATGAAACAGAGACCGAGGAACCGGATGAAACAACTGCTGATACAACCGACAAGGCCGATGATACCACAAAGGCTCCCGATACGAGCGAAAAGGTGGAGGATACGACGGGCCCTGTTGATTCAGAAACTGAGGCTGATACTACGGAGCCTCCCGTAACCGATACCGAGCCTGTGGAGGATACCACCGACAGCGAAACCTCCGCTCCCACGGTTGAGGATACGACGGATGCTGTAGTTGAGCCTGCAGATTCCACAGATGCGGTAGCTGCGCGAGACGACGATAAGGAGGTGTAAGGTATGCTTATAAAAACAAGAATAAAGAGCTCAACAGAGCTTTCCTCTTATAAAATGCTTACCGTATGCCCCCTGCTCGTAGTAACGACAACCCTTTCCCGCGCTTTTGTTATGGCGATCGCATTTTCGGTAACTCTTCTTATGGCACAGCTTATAGTTGCACTTTTCAAGAGGATCATACCGATGAAGCTGAGAAGCCTTCTTTACGTAACCATTACAGCCTTCTGCGCATCCGTAGTCGAGCTTTTGGTATGGTATATTTTTCCGGCGGCGGCAGATTCTCTCGGAATATATCTTCCCATTCTTGCAGTCAGCTGTATAATTCTCGTTCGTCTTGAATCCACGAAGGCTGAAGGAAATGCGGGAAGCGCAATATTCGATTCTCTTATGACGAGCCTGCAGATGATAATCGTTATGCTCTGTGCGGCCCTTCCCAGAGAGATATTCGGTCTCGGCAAGCTTTTCTCAGACGTTTTCGGAAACGGCGGAATCGTGATCTTTAAGAATGCCCCCGTGCCCATCCTTTCAACCACCGTGGGCGTTCTAATCCTTGCGGGTATCGGTGCGGCTGTTGCAAAGCTTATAGTCAAGAAAAAGAAAAGAGCGGCAAGAATTGCCGCAAACGATCAGTTTTAAGGAGGAATTATGGAAGCTATACTTGTAGTTCTTGCGGCAATACTTGCCGATAATCTCCTTCTTTCAAGGCTTTTCGGAATAGAGTCCTTCTTTACGGCAACTGAAAAGCCCTCGGGAGCAGCCCTTTACGGCGGACTTGTGACCTGTGTGACGGTAGTTGCAGGCTCTGCGGTGCTTGCACTTTATAAGTTCGTTCTTGCCCCCCTGAAGATCACACATTTCGTAACCTTCCTTTCAGTTGCGGTAATTACCTGTGTTATCTGCGCCATCCAGCTTATTTCCTCAAAGGTGCTTGGTAAGGCAGGGAATGCTGTGGAATCCGCTCTTCCCGTGGTTTCCAGCAACTGCGTTGTTATCGGCTCGATCCTTCTTTGCATCGAGAACGGGTTTTCATTCCCCATTTCCGTGCTTTTCCTTCTTGCGGCAGGCGTTGGATTCACTCTCGTAATGCTTGTTTTCTCAAGCGTCCAGATGAGACTTGAAAACTCCGATATGGCAGACAGCTTCAGAGGTATTCCCATACTTCTCATTTCCTGCGCCCTTGCGGCTATGGCTTTTTCCGGCTTTTACGGACTAAGCTTCTGATAGGAAGAAGGTTTTATTATGGTATTCGGAATAGTTATATCCTGCGCGATCCTTTGCATTATCGCCCTCGTTGCGGCAATTCTTGCAAACGTTGATAACAGCGGAGGAAAGATCAATAACGAGATAAAGAGGGAAAAGGTTCTTGACTGCCTTCCCGGTGAAAACTGCGGAGCCTGCGGATACGGCGACTGCGCATCCCTTGCTCTTGCCATCGTAAACGGAAAGGCATCTCCTGCTGCCTGTACACCGGGAGGTGCGTCTACGGCTCAGGCTGTAGGTGTTATTCTCGGTAATGAGGACAGAAATACCGAGAGAATGCGCGCTCAGGTAATGTGCTCGGGAACTAATGAAACAACGCGTAAAAAGTATATCTACGATGACGGCGCCGCCGATTGCCTTGCTGAAATGAAGCTTGGCGGCGGATATAAGGGCTGCCGTTACGCCTGCGTCGGTCTTGGCAACTGTATGAAGGCTTGTCCCTTTGATGCTATCTCTATCAAAAACGGTACGGCAGTAGTAGATCATAAAATTTGCACGGGATGCGGCAGCTGTGTCAGCGCCTGCCCGAAGCATATCATAAAGCTGGTGCCTTACGATGCTTATTATTGGGTTGGATGTGCCTCCAGGGATAATGCCGCAAGGGAGCGCTATAACTGTAAGGTAGGATGCACCGGCTGCGGCGTTTGCCGTAACGTTTGTCCCGAAAATGCAATTGACATTCAGGGTAATATTGCTTCTATCAATTACGATAAGTGCACCGGTTGCGGAATGTGCTTTGCAGTATGCCCCGAGGGAGTTATCTGGCGAAGCGACATAGTCGGCGCAGACGGACTTATCTTCACAAAGGGCGATAAAAAGCTTTGAGTAGATTTTAAGTATTAAAAAACACCTTAAAAGCAACTGCTTTTAAGGTGTTTTTGTATTACGCTTCTTTTGTTTTCTTTCTTCTCAGGACCCTGATCTCTTTATAGTTCTTGGGGAAGAGCTGGTGCTTTGCTCTCAGGTATACGAAGTAGAGAAGTATCATTGAGATGAGCCAGGAAACTGGGTAGCAGGCATAGAGCATTGTAAGTGTGTGGTACTTTTCTACCATTGTAGCGATCCAGATAAGACGAACTGCGCAGAAGCCGAATACTGTGATAACAGAGGGAGAAACGGATTTTCCGAGACCGCAGAGGAGACCTGTCTGTACCTCGATGATACCGCAGAGGAAGTAAGGTACGCAGATACAAAGCATTCTTTCAAGACCGAACGCAACGGTTTCGGCATAGTGGGGGCCGTCCTTGATATAGATAGAGAGGAGGGGCTCGCCGAATACGTATGCGAGAATACCGAAGGTAAGACCGAGGGTGATAACAAGGAAGTAGCAGCAGCGCTGTGTCTTCTTGATTCTGTCAAACTTGCCTGCGCCGTAGTTCTGTCCCACGAAGGTAAGACCTGCCTGGTGGAAGCTTGACTGGATATGATAAACGTAGGTTTCGATATTTGCTGCCGCGGAGGAGCCTGTTACCGCAATACTGTCGAATGAATTTAGTGATGACTGGATAAATACGTTGGAGATGGAGATTACAACGCCGTGAACTGCGTTGGGGATGCCGATGGCAACGATCTTTGAAAGCTTATCCTTGAAGAACTTAAATTCGATCTTTTCCAGTTTATAAAGTGAATCGGTCTTCAGCATATGCCAAAGGAGAAGTGCGGCTGATACGTACTGAGAAATAACAGTCGCAAGAGCAACGCCTGCAACGTTCATTTTGCAAACGATAACGAAGATCAGGTTGAGAATAACGTTTACGACGCCTGCTACCATAAGCATATACATAGGTGTCTTCGTATTTCCGAGAGAACGGAGGATGGACGCCATATAGAGGAAGAAAAGCTGAGGAAGCATACAGAGGAAGTATATTCTCAGATAGAGAGTAGCAAGGGGAAGAAGGTCATCGGGTGTTCCCATAAGAGTAAGTGCAAATTCTGCAAATATAAATCCGAGTATTGAAAGGATAGCGCCGAGAAGAATGGAAAGAGAAAAGGCAGTAGTGAGCGTTTCCTTAAAGCCCTTCATATCTCCTGCACCGATGGTGTGTGTTGTGATAACGCTTACACCCACTGCAAAGCCTGTGAAAAGGCTGAGAAAAAGTGAAACAAGAGCACTGGTTGCACCAACCGCACCGAGACATTCGTTACCGTTTTCTGCAAATTTACCGACGATAACCATATCTGCAGTGTTGAAGAGCATCTGCATCAGGTTTGTCGCCATAATTATAAGGCTGTATGATATAATTTTCGGAAGTATGGGACCGTTTAAAAGATCAACTTCTTTTTTCTCTTTCTTTTTCTTAAACATTTTTACCCTCATCGTCCTCTGTGAAATATTCCCAAAAAACCATTGTATATATTATACCATTTGACGGAATATTTCAAGGGGTAAATTGCGTTTTCTCCCTTTTGTACGATTTTTGTGTCAAAAAAGTGGCTTTTGGGATAATAAGTGCTGAATATATAACAGCAGTAAGGATAATTTCCGTAAAGGATGAGTCAAAAGCCTCAAAATACGATGTGAAAATGCGTACAGCAGTAGTGCTTACAAGTATTGCAAAGAGGGGGCGGAGTATGACAGAGGGGGATATTCTTATCCTTGTTTCCAAGATCATTTTTCCGATACTGAGGGTGGCGTTCACAAGCTCAGCTACGTAAACGCAGATAACGTATCCCCATGTTCCAAGCCTTGGCACGAGAATGAGAACGAGTACAAGGCTGAGGATCGAATCGAGGATATTTACCTTCATGCAGTAAAGCTGCTTTCCAAGACCTTTAAGAACGGAGTCCACGGCAGTATCAAGATACATGACGGGAACAAGGGGTGCAAAGGCGCATACGTATTTTCCGGCCTGAGGGCTTGAATAAACGGAGATCCCCATATCTCTGCCGAAGGCAAGGAAAACACCGGCACATCCGAAGGAAAAGATCAGACTGAAACGAACGACCTTTTCAGCGATCCTTTTAACCTGACCGTGCTTTCCAAGCTCAGCACATTCAGTAAGCTCCGGAATCAGCAGTGAGGCAAATGCTCCGATAACGCTTGATGGGAAGAATATCAGGGGGAAGGCCATTGCGTGGAGCGTACCGTAAGAGGAAAGAGCGCCGCTGCCCCCCGAGCCGAAGCGTCGCAGACCGGCAGGGATCGCAATGTGCTCTGCACAAAGAAGTCCCTGCCGCACGTAAGAGCCGAGGGCTATTGGAAATGCGATCTCAGCAGCGCGGGTGAGGGAGCTTTTTCGGTTTTTTTGTATTGCCTTGACCGTACCTCCGGTTTTGTTCTTATCGGTAATAAACAGTAAGAATGAAAAAAGCAGAGATGCAGCCTCAGATACGCAAGACCCGCCCACAACCGCAAGGCAGGCGTATTCGATCCCCTTCGGTGCAATAGTCATAAGAGCAGCACAGGTGACCGTGATTTTTACGAATTGTTCACCGATAGAGATTATTGCATTTTTGTATATCTTCCGAAGGCCTGTAAAATAGCCGGTAAGCGCAGATGACAGTGAGATAGGAGTAAGAGCAAATGAAAGTAACTTTAAGGAGGGGATAGTTCTTTGATCGGCAAGGAGAAAGGTTCCGATCACGTCAGAAAGCGTGAAAAGGAGAAGGGATGCAAATACTCCGAAAAAAAGGCTGTAGAGTACACAGCCTGCCATTTCACGTCGAAGAGCCTTTCTGAGAGTCTGCTCATCGGCGCCTTTCTCCTCGCATAAAGCAAGTCGCTGTGCCGTTAATCTTACTGCCGCAAGGTTTATGCCCGACGTTGCAAGAGTTATGGCAAAGGTATAAACGCTCATTACAAGAGTAAAAAGGCCCACAGCCTCGCTGCCGATCTTTTGGGTGACGTAAGCGTTGAAGCTGACGGATACCGCCCTCATAATAACCGTCACACAGGAAAGCAGTAAGGCGTTCAAAAAATACTTTTTAGCCCGGTTCATATTTCCCCCGAATATAAAAACTAATTGATTATATTCAAAGCCGGGTACGTTAATGATAGTTTCAGGAGACAAACGCTCCTTTTTCAAATTCGGGTTTATAGGGGGGAGGGGAAACGGTCGCTTTTTTGAAAAAAAGCTCCGCAAAAAACTTCAATATAACAAAGATAGCGAAAAGGCAAAAGCCAACGCTTTAGGGGAAAAACCCGAAAATGAACAAGCTCATTTTCGGGTTTTTCCCGCGTTGGCCGGCGCTGTAAGCGCCGCAGGGCTTTGCCCTGCAACTTTTGCCTTGTAAAGTTCAGCTACACAAATAGTTCAAAGTTTTTTGGGAGTGCAGAGGACTTTTTTTCAAAAAAGTCCTTTGCATCAACTCCCCGACAAACCCGAATTTGAAACTCTGGCTTACGGTATGTATAAAAAAAGGACTGTTGCGTTTGCAACAGTCCTTTTAAATATCAGTCTACAACTTCAATTACGGAATTGTCAGTAATATCAGCGGTTGCCAGGAAGAACTTATCGGTCTTCATAAGAGAGTCGTACTCGCCGCAAACCTCTGCGCCGTTGATCTTAACGGTACGCTTTTCGCTTCCTGCGTTTGTGTACTTAACGGTAATGGGATGTCCCTTTACAGTGATCTCAAGGGTAGCATTGGTCGTAGGCATTGTGGCGGGCATCTGGAGGCAGAGTCCGTCAAGGGTGGGCTGGATACCGAAGCCGAATTTGATAAGGCTCTTGATAAGAACGGTACCGCTTCCTGTGTACCAGTCGCCCATGGAATCGCCCTCCATCTCGTATTCCTCGCTTGAGCAGTAGGAGTTGGGCATAGCGAAGGATGTCATGGTGCAGTTTTCGTGGGAGATAACGGCAGACTTTTCCATCTCAGTCCAAGCCTTAGCAGACTCACCGAGAGAGAAGAGAGCCATAATAGCAAACATTGAAGCGTGAACGTATGCCGCGTTGTTCTCGTAAGTACCGTCGGTGATTCCGGCTATTCTTCCTGCCTCAAACTTGAGAGAAGGGGGGAACGCTACGTCAAAGGTCTTGATACCGTAAATAGAATCAACCGCCGCAAAGTTTTCGAGGATCTCCTTTCTGAGAGTAGGATCGTTGTGGATCATACCGGAAAGTACCCAGAAGGAGTTTGCAGTAGTACTGCGTCTTGCAACGCCGTCGGCATCCTTCCAGGAGCCGAGCTTGTAGGAGATCTTATCGCCCCAGCCGTGAATGATACGTCGCTCGCCCGCTTCGTTCACGTCAATAGCATATTTAAAGAGACCCTCCTTGAGCTCCTCAGAAGTCTTTCTGTAAAGCTCAAGCTTTTCGGTGTGCTTTCCGACTCTTGTGAGAATCTCTGTCATCTCACGGAGATTCTGATAAAGCTGGAGGGAAGCCATTACCGTAACACCGCTGCCGAATCTCTTACCCTCATCAAGCGGCTTGCCGAGGCCGTCGATAGCGTCGTTCCAGTCGCCGGTCAGCGCTCTGAGGCAGTTTGTGTTATACTCACGGTCAAGGTTTCTGATAAGGAAATCCATGATCTTGACCATATGCTCGAGAACGCTGTCGCGAATATCGCTCTTACGCTCGATCCATGTATTTTCCTCGTTTGCTACGTAGTAGGAGCACTCCTCGTCAAGGATGGAGTAGTCGTCTGTGTAGCAAAGATAAGTGTAGATCGTGGAGATTACCCAAACGCCCTGGTCGATATACATACGAAGGTCCATATCGGGGATCATATCGGGCGTTGCGGGGAGGGAGAACTGTCTGGGAGGTCTTCCGTCCTCAAGAATATAGTTAAGAGCTGTAATTATCTTCTCGCGGCTTTCCTTCGTGTGCCAGATGAGAGAGGACTCAAGCTGCTGGAATACGTCGCGGATACCGATGTGAGGGCCTGCATAGTTCTTACCGAGGGCGCAGAAGCTTACCTGCTTCTGAACGTTACGGATAAAGCGGTTGAGAACCTTTGCGCGGATGGAGCCCTTCCAGTCGGAGAAATTAACTACCATCTTATCGAACTCGTGAAGCTCCTTCTCCTCAGCCGCCTCAAGATCAGCGTCGATAAGGTCGAAATCGATGGCAGCGCCAACTGCAGCCTCAGCCTCGGCACGGTTATGATAGTAGGAAAGATCGAATTCACGGCGGATGGACTCGCCTGCAGAAAGCTCGTAGTGAACGATGTCGCAGGCCATAGGAATATCCGTGGTGTTAGCCTTGGAATGCTCCTTCTTGAAGCCGCCTGCACGGAGAGCCTCGGCATTTGTGAGACCTCTGCCCTTGGCACCGATGAAGTCGGACTTTGCCACCGTGTGATGCTCCTCGACGATCTCGCCGCCAACTTCCTTCTGGTTTATAACGAGGGAATCGTCATAGCTGCGGAGCATATAAGAGCCGCAAGGATATTTCACACCGTATTTTGTCATTCTGTCCCAGAAGGCTTCGTTTTCGGCAAAGCGAAGGATAGCCTCAATGGAGGATGCCATGTAGAAGGGAACAGTCTCTTCTGTTTTGTTGATGGCAACGTAGGAGAAATGGATATGCTTGTCGCGGCTTACGTGAAGACGTACTGCAAAGGTAACGTTATCCGTGTCAGCGATGTAATATGCGCATCTGTAGGAATAAACTACGTATCTCTCTACCTTGAGAGGCTCAAAGAGCTGGCGGTTTGCGCCGAGAACGGAAACGGGAAAGAACTCACCGTTGTCAAGGGGGATACCTGCAAAGAAGCCGATGGAGGGGTCCTCTGCAAAGTTTACTGTCTTGAAGATAGCAAAGGTAGATTCGCAGGCATCGATATATCCTGAGGACTTAGCCCAAACCACAAGTCCGTCTGCATCGTAAGGGTAGCGGCTCTCGCCCTTTTCTCTCTCGCAGCAGAGAATATCGTTTTCGTTAAGATAATATGAATTTTGAGGAAGCTTCTTGTCGGGATCGGGACTGGCCTTGAGATCTTCGATCTGACAAAGAAGGTCTTTGATTTTTTCGTACAGAGTCATAGCACGGTTCCTTTCGGGATTATTTAAAAATATTCTACCATATTTCTCATGTGTCTTCAAGGGAACTATTGATTTTTTCGAAAAAATTATGTAATATTGAACTATAAATAATCAAAGAAAGCAAGTATTAATATGAAGAAGATTCTGACAGCAACGCAGATGAAGGAGTGTGACCATTCCACCATTGCAATGGGAACGCCCTCGTCTGTACTTATGCAAAGAGCGGCAAACGCCGTTTTCAGCGCTGTAAAAGATAAATACGATCTTGGGAACACCCTTGTTATCTGCGGCAGCGGAAACAACGGCGGCGACGGTCTCCTCGTGGCACTCGCCCTCCATAAAGAGGGTCACTGCTGTGACGTATGGTACGTGGGCGAGGATCACGCAATGACCGAGGAAACTGAAAGCCGCTATAACGAAGCACTTGACGCCTGCATCACCTTTGTAGACGAGCCTGAGATGAGCGAGTATACTCTTATTATCGATGCTGTTTTCGGCACGGGACTCTGCTTTGCACCTGAGGGAAAGGCAAGAGCTGCGATCAACGCAATGAACTCTTCCGAGTGTCCTGTTGTTTCTGTGGATATTCCTTCCGGAATATCTGCCGATACGGGAGAAGCTCCCGGTGCTTACGTTATTGCCGATACGACGGTTACGATGCAGGCTTATAAAAGAGGACATACAAAGTGCGCAGGTCTTGACGCATCGGGAAGGATAATCTGCGCCGATCTCGGTATCGATACCTCCTTTGCCACGGATACTGACGGTATGATGCCCGTAGCCATCGACGACGGAGATCTTTCCCTGATCCCAAGAAGGAAAAGAGATTCAAATAAAGGAACCTTCGGAAGAGTTCTCGTTATTGCAGGCAGTATGGGAATGTGCGGTGCAGCTTATCTTTCTGCGGCGGCGGCATACAGAACGGGCGCAGGTATCGTTGAGATATTTACTCACGAATCAAACCGCGTCATCCTCCAGACCCTTCTGCCCGAGGCTATCGTTTCCACCTATGAATCAATTATCCACGATGCCGATAAGCTTCGGTATTCCATCGAGCAGGCAACGGTGATCGTTATCGGACCCGGTATCGGCAAGGATTATAACGCAAGGGTTCTCGTTCGTGAGACCTACGATCTTACGGATGCCCCCATTATCATTGATGCCGATGCCCTTAACGTCACGGCTATGGAGGGGCTTGATTTCCCAACTGACGTTCCCGTTATCGTCACTCCTCACCCCGGAGAGCTTTCAAGGCTTACAGGCAAGAGCATAAAGGCACTTTCAAGAGATACGTGGAGGAGTGCTATGGATTATGCCCGGGAAAAGGATATAATCTGCGTTTCGAAGTTTGCGAGAACGGTAATTACCGACGGTGAAAACGTGTTCGTCAATATGTCCGGCGGGCCCTCTCTTTCCAAGGGCGGAAGCGGAGACGTGCTGACGGGCGTTATTGCCGGAATGCTTGCTTCGGGTCTTTCTCCCATCGGAGCGGCATCCATCGGAGCATACGTTCACGGAAGAGCAGGGGATATAACAGCAGAGAGATCAGGTGATTACTCTCCTTTGGCGCGTGACGTAATCGACGCCCTCGGAAATGTATTGAAGAATGCGAGGGGAAAGAAGTAATGGCGGCTCTGAAAACAAACGCAATGCGCATCCTTGATGCTAAAAGGATCGCCTACAAGCACTACGAATACGATGAAAATACGACTGACGGTCTTCTTGTGGCACAGCTTTTGGGACAGCCGAGGGAAAAGGTATTCAAAACCCTCGTAACGGTAGCCGCATCCAAGCAGAATTACGTATTCGTTATTCCCGTGGGAGAGACCCTCGATCTGAAAAAGGCCGCAAAAACGGTATCAGAAAAGTCACTTGCGATGATAAAGCAAAAAGAGCTTTTGCCCCTTACGGGGTATATCCACGGGGGCTGCTCGCCCGTAGGAATGAAAAAGCAGTTCAGAACCGTGATACATTCAAGTGCAAAGGAGCAGGAAACCATATGCGTATCCGCAGGTCACGTTGGTAATCAGATCGAGGTTTCCGTCGGGGAGCTTTCACAGCTTATAAAAGCTGAATTTGCAGAAATTATCGTATAAAAATTTGAGATTATGTAAATAAAAAATGAATTAGTTTAAATTTATTGACAGCTATTTTTGATGATATTATAATATTTACAGTTAAAAAGCCCCCAATATGGGGGCTGATTTCTGTTAGACCCGGAGGTACAAATTGAAAAAAGAAAAGAAAGGAAGCGGCGTAAAGCTTACACGGTATCTTAAACCGTACTGGATATTCTGTCTGCTTTCTCCTCTGCTTATGGCGGGAGAGGTGCTGATAGATCTGTTCCAGCCAAAGCTTATGTCCCATATAGTTGACGAAAGCATATCGGGAAAGCCCTTTGAGGAGATAATGCCAACCGTTATTCTTACGGGAGTGCTTATGCTTGTTCTCGTTGCCGTCGGCGGTCTGTGCGGCTCTCTCAGCGCTTATACCGCAGGCGTTGCCAGTGAGAGATTCGGTGACGATCTCAGGCGTGACGGCTTTAATAAGGTAATGTCTCTTTCTCTCCAGCAGACCGATAAGTTTACAACGGGCTCCCTCGTTACGAGACTTACAAACGATATAGTCGCCCTTCGTGACCTTGTAATGACGGTTCTGCGTATGCTTATCCGAGCACCTATGTTTCTTATCGGCGGTCTCGTTATGTGTCTTACCCTTGACGTTAACTTCGGATACGTTCTTCTTGCATCCATTCCCGTTCAGATAGTGATCGTTGTCATTATGATAAAATATTCTCACCCCATCTTTTCCAAGGTGCAGAAGAAGCTTGATAACGTAAACTCCGTGGTTCAGGAAAACGTAAGCGGAGCGAGAGTAGTCAAGGCGTATACCAACGAGGAATTTGAGATCGAGCGCTTTGACCGCGCAAATAAGGATTACAGAAATACGAATCTTTCCGTTCTCCGTCTTTTTGCCCTCGTAATGCCCGTTCTTATGATAGTTATGAACCTTGCGGTCATCGCTATCATTCTTATAGGCGGCTACCGTGCCGAGGCTCAGGCGCTTAACGTCGGTGACGTTATGGCGGCAACTCAGTATATCACCCGCGTTCTTATGGCGATCATGATGGTTTCCAATATCTTTCAGCAGGCCTCCCGAGCTCAGGCATCTGCATCCCGTGTGCGCGAGATCCTTGAATGCGAGCCCGTTATTAAGGACGGACCTGTAAAGGATTCCGATGAAAAGGGAACGGTACGCTTTGAGAACGTAAGCTTTGCTTATCCCGAATCCAGCGGTGTTGAGGTGCTTTCAGGCATCAGCTTTGAGATAAAACGGGGAGAAACGGTTGCAGTGATCGGCTCCACCGGATGCGGAAAGACCTCTCTCGTTAACCTTATCCCAAGATTCTACGATGCAACGATCGGAAACGTATACATTGACGGTGTTAACGTAAAGGACTGGGATACCGAGGCTCTCAGAAGAAGGATCAGCTTCGTTTTACAGAAGAGTGAGCTTTTCTCGGGAACGGTCAAGGAGAATATTATGATCGGCAGCGAGAACGCAACCGATGAAGAGGTTCTTCGCGCCGCTGAGATCGCTCAGGCGGATAGCTTCGTTTCCCAAATGCCCAATAAATATTATACCTACGTGGCAGAGAAGGGCGCATCCCTCTCCGGCGGTCAGAAGCAGCGTATCGCCATTGCAAGAGGAATACTTCGCCGTCCCGAGATCATCATTTTTGATGACAGCACCTCGGCTCTTGACCTTACAACCGAGGCAAAGGTACAGAAGGGCCTTCGTGAAAATCTTGAAGGCACCACCGTTATCATGATCGCTCAGAGAATTGCCAGCGTTATGAACGCTGACAGGATCGCAGTTATTGAAAACGGTGCTCTCGTAGCCTTTGATAACCACGAAAATCTTATGAAGAGCTGTGATACTTATAAGGATATCTATGCATCTCAGATGAAGGGAGGCAGCGGTATCAATGAGTAATTTCGATAAAGGATCAGTAAAGGAAAGAATGGGTACTCCCGGCGCTTCTGATGACAGAGGCGACCCAAAGATGGCATCAGAGCAAAAGCAGCAGACTCTTCCCATGGGTCCGAGAAGAGGCGGTCCCCGCGGCGGTATGCCCGCAGAAAAGCCAAAGAATATAAAGGATACCGTAGTTAAGCTTTTCAAGTATATCAGCAGATCCCGATTCCAGCTTGCGGGGCTCATCATAATAATGCTTATCACCACGGCACTGACTCTTGCAGGTCCCGCACTTCAGGGTAGCGCCATCAATACGATCGGTGATATCGTTGCCAAAAAAGAGGGAGCCTTTGATACTCTTATAAAGACCCTTATCACTATGGCTGCGGTTTATATTCTGTCATCCGTTTTCACGTGGCTTCAGGGTCTTCTCTCCGCAAAGGTATCTCAGACCACCGTATATAATCTCAGAAGGGATCTTTTCAAAAAGATCTCCTATCTGCCTATAAAGTATACGGATACCCACGCCCACGGCGATCTTATGAGCCGTATGACAAACGACGTTGATAATATCTCCATCACCGTCTCTCAGTCAATTACCTCTCTTATTTCCAGCGTGCTCACGCTTTTCGGCTCTCTGTTTATGATAATCTGGTTCAGCCGAAAATGTCTCGTTATGGCGCTCGTTACTATCTGTACGATCCCCCTCACCATTCTCGCTACAACTTTTCTTACGAAGCATATGAGTAAGTATTTTGTAAAAAGACAGCGCCTTCTCGGTGAGCTCAACGGTCAGGTAGAGGAGATGGTAACGGGCTATAAGACCGTTATGGCTTACAGCAGAGAGGATATTGAGTGCGAAAGGTTTGCGTCTATCAGCGAAAACCTCCAGAAGGTCGGCGTAAAGGCCGCCGTATGGAGTGGACTTATGGGTCCTGTTAATAACTTTATCAATAACCTGAACTACCTTCTCGTGGTTGCCTGCGGTGCGCTCTTCGTGTCCATGGGCGTGCTCCTTCCCGGTAGCATTCAGTCAATTATCCAGTATGCAAAGCAGTTCTCAATGCCTCTCAGCCAGCTTGCGAACGAATATACAAATATTCTTACGGCAGTAGCAGGCGCAGAACGCGTTTTTGAGGTACTTGAAAGCCCCGATGAGATCGACGAGGGAACTACTGATATTGATCCCGAAAAGATCAAGGGCGACCTTGAATTCAAAAACATCGACTTTTCATACGTGCCCGAAAAGCAGGTGCTCCACGATTTCAACCTTTCCGTAAGAAACGGACAGAAGATAGCCATCGTCGGTGCTACGGGCAGCGGAAAGACCACCGTCGTAAATCTTCTCACAAGATTCTACGATCAGGACAGCGGAACCATCACCCTTGACGGAGTAGATATTCGCGATATTCCAAAGGAAAAGCTTCGCTCCTGTATTGCAATAGTACTTCAGGATACGGTTCTTTTCTCCGATACCATCGATGCAAATATCAGATACGGTAATCCCGATGCCACAGATGAAGAGGTTATGGCGGCTGCAAAAACTGCCAACGCTCACAGCTTTATCCGCCATCTGCCCGAGGGCTATAAAACGGTTCTGGCAGAATCGGGTAGCAATCTCAGTCAGGGTCAGCGTCAGCTGCTTTCAATTGCACGTGCCGTTCTTGCAGATCCCAAGATCCTGATCCTTGATGAGGCTACAAGCTCCGTCGATACGAGAACAGAGATGAAGATCCAGTCTGCAATGTTTGCTCTTATGGAGGGCAGAACCAGCCTTATCATCGCTCACCGTCTTTCCACGATCATCGACGCCGATATAATCGTCGTTGTCCGTGACGGACACGTGGTTGAAAGCGGAAGCCACTCAGAGCTTCTTTTAAAGGGCGGAGAATACTCAAATCTTTATAAAAACCAGTTTGCAGGCTTTGCAACCTGATAAAAAGGGGCTGTCGCACGAAGCTCCGCAAAAAAAGCCGGGTTATCCTAAAAAAGGATAGCCCGGTTGTTGCTTTCGTGGTATACACAAAAGCTTCATTTTGTAAAATATTTATCTTAAATATTACATCACACCATATTTACATTCATCCGTATACATGTTATAATACAAACATAAACAAAACAAAATCGGCAGGAATATTATGAAAACGTCAAAAAACGAACTATTGAAGAAGCTCACAATGATTCTTCTTTCCTTTATTCTTTGCATATCTTTCGTTGTTCCCGTATTCGCATTATATACAACAGTTCAACCGAAAGGATTTCAGCAGCTTTCAAAGGATGAGTATTTCGGCAGAAATGCTCTTTCCAAACTGAAAAACGGCGAAAAATACGTTGCTGCTTACGACAGAATAGTTGAAGCAATCAAAAATTTGGAGCCTGCGGTCAGTCTGTTAGATCTCGGACTTACCCTCAATGAATTCTACGGTATCAGAGAAACGGTAATGGGTGACCCCATTGACGATTTTTGGCTTGGACCTGAGCTTGAAATAGAGAACACTCACTTCTCAAATATCGATCTTGTTATAACGGCAAATATGAATTACTTCGGTGATATCAAGAACGATTTGGAAAATAAGAAAAAGCTCTACGATGCTTCACTTCAAAAATTTATTGACTCTCTCGATATAACTCCCGACATGAGTGAGTCTGAGATAGTTCTCGAGGTACATAATAAGCTTGTACTGCAGACAACCTACACAAATGACGATAATTACCACGTTGACAACGACTTCGGAACCATTGTTGAAGGCTTTGCAGAATGCGACGGATTTGCTACCGCCTTTACAAATATTCTTGCTTTATACGGTATTCAGTCCTTCGCCGTGAGTGGTATAATGAATGACGGAGGCGGTCATGCTTGGAACATCATCCGTATAGATGGTGAATACTATGAGTGCGATCCTACGTGGGATAATTATGACAAAAGAAGCGGAGACGGCGGTATTTTCTACTGGAAATATAATATAACCTCTGAAGAAATGCTTTCTGACAGAAGATACAGAACCTATTATCTCTTTGATTTGCCCAACTGCACAGCAACGGCTGCGAACTACTATACAAGTCATCCCGAGATCTGTCTTTCAACAAGCAGCCCTATTGAAGCCTTCGCAGCACTTGAAAAGGATGGCTTTATTCGTGTATATGTGGAAGAGGATGCGCAAGACTTTAAAATCTGGTTGAATGCCAATACGGATAAGCTTTACGAGCTTTGCGGCTTTGATACTTCAAAGGATGTGACGAAAACCTATGAGCGTTACGGCAATGAATATCACATATATATATCCGGCCCCCGTATAGATGAAACTGAAAAGATCCCCGGAGACAAAAACAACGACGGCCTCATCTCTTATAACGAATTCTACGGCAGGTGCTCTCTTGCTGCATCGCCTGACCGCGCAAAGCTTTTAGAGGCTTACGACAGAATATACAACGGTGTTGCCGCACTTGAATCCAACATCGATCTTTCAGACCTTAAGCTTACGCGCGAGCAGTACAGACAGGTGTTCTATGCATACAGAGGTGACCCCACAGGCCACTTTTGGTTGGATGAGGTAAATTGCGATTCATATTATTTCACCCAATCACAGCTTACATCAAGAATGACTCCCGCTTATTATGAAGAGTTGACGAGTGATCTTGACGCGGCAAAGGCTCGCTACAACGATGAAATAAACAGCTTTATTGCGGGGCTTGATATAGGTGAGAACGCAAGCGACTACGATATTACCCTTGCGGTTCACAATGCGCTGGCAATGAAGGCATCGTTATATAACTCCGATAAAACTCACAGCCCCTATTATTTAATGACTGAAAATATCGGCAGATGCCAAGCGTATTGCCACGCCTATACAGAGATCCTTGCAAATTTCGGAATCTCTGCATTCACAATTTACGGAGAAATGTACAAAGATAGCGATTACACCTATTACCGTCATTCATGGGTTCTGAATTGCGTTGACGGCACGTACTGCTACACCGACGTTTGCTGTGACGACAAAACCCTCAGCGGGGCAGATGCCAATGAAAATGACATTTACTACACCTTCTTTAACGTGGACGCAGAGGCGCTCAACATTGTACACAGGCCCCACAGCTATTATCCCTACACCCTGCCTGAAAATATTTCCGATGAAATGGGCTACTTCAAAAGGCACCCCGAGCTCTACGTTAATATTTATAGCCCCTCCTCTGTCTATGCCGCAGCAGAAAAGGACGGATTTATCCGACTGCAATACAATACAGCAAACGGTGAAGACTATTCATGGCTTGAAGTAGCATTTCTGGATATAGACAAAGAAATTGCAAATGCCTGCGGCTATATAGTTCTCCCGAAAACTCCCTTAAACTACACTTGCCTCTACGGAGAGTATCATATATACATTGAGGGCCTTACAGAGGAAACAGCTCCCGACAAGGGAGATATCGACGGTGACAGCAGAATTTGTGCTGTAGACTCAAATTTAGCCAAACGATTGATAGCAGGAACATCAATGGCAGACTATATTATGAAATACGCCTGCGACATTGACGGTGACGAAGCCCTTACAAGTATAGATTCCAATCTTCTCAGAAGAATGATTGCAGGCAACTGATAAATTTAAAAGCCGCAAACCGTAAGGTTTGCGGCTTCCTTTATCAAAGCAAGAACTTTATTGTATAATGCTTCTCATCAATATTGTAGCTGTAACCGTCTGAAAGGACGGAGATCTCAAACCCCCTGTTTTCTTCGATAATAGTTTTAACAGCCTTATCGAATTCTGCCTTAGTTGCAAATCTTATTGAGATGATCTTTTTTGTTTGTGCCTGCCTTTCAACGATATCTTCAAATTCTTCAAAGCTATAGGCTTCAAGATAATAACCCATACGGATGAAGTAATTGTATTCCGTTGAATCGCATAGAGGGGGAGTGAAATCCTCACGGTCGGGGGCGTGGGTCTTTTCAAGCTCGTCGGTAGTGATGCACATATACTCGTACTCGGAATCATCGGTGTAAATGAATACTCCGCTGTCGTTTTTACGGTCGGAATCATCCCATGTAACGTCTACGTAATACATCTTGCCGCCAAGCTCTATGGCGTTCCACTCGTGAGGGCCGCCCGCATCGCCGACAACAACAGTCGTGTTTACGCCAAGACCGTTCATAATAAGCTGAAATGCCTCTGCGTATCCTGAGCAAACGGTCTTTTTATTAACGAGACAGCCGTAGGCGGAATAGATATACTCACTGGATGCTGCGTGAATAGTCTTTTCAGACTCTTCAAGGGCATCATAATCATATTCTGCGTGATGGACGAGATAGTCGTGTACGAATACTGCCTGCTCAAAGGGATCCTTATACTTTTTTGCAAGGGCTACTGCCTTGTCTACCTCACGCTGAAGCTCAGCCATATATTTTTCAGGAGACATGGTATAGTCCCAGTATTCGTAATTACGGAAGGTAAAATCGATCTGGTCGTTAGTCGTTCCGACGCGGTCGTAATAAGTGGTATCATAGCCGTTTGTCACCCAGAAGTATATCGGCTTGTCATAGGTCAGGGCAACGATAGCATTTTTGATGGCGGGGCCGTAGTCGGCGTAGTTGATCTTTTTTAAGGTAAATCCGTTTTTGTTGTTTTCCAGAGCCTTCAGCATTGCTTTGTATACGGTCTTTTCCGTATCGTTAAGCTGCTCGTAGTAGTAGAGGAATTCACCCTCGGGCATACCGTCATCGCCTGAGGGATTATTGTTATCGGGAGCATCTGTGTCAGGAGCTTCTGTATCGGGAGCATCTGTGTCAGGAGCTTCTGTATCGGGAGTATCGGTGTCGGGGGGATTTGTGTCATCCGTGTCCCATATGTCATCGTCGGTCTCATCATCGGAATCGAGGCTGATGATATCGTCATCGGGATCGTATTCAGAATCGATTACTTCTCCGGGCTCTGAAATATTTACGATCACAACGCAAAGAATTATAATAAGGATCATAAACATAAATGAACCGAAGCAGCCGGAGCATCCGCAGCCGGAGCGCTTGTTATTACTCATCTGAACCCTCCTTTTCCCGAAGGAGCTTTTCGGTAAGCTTTGTTATATTCTTCTCGATATTGAGGTGCTTTTTAAGTACCCACGCATAAGCGATCCGCTCGTTTGATGCATCCTTGCCGGACATACGGTTGATATTAAAGAAGCAGAGCACGTAAAGAGCGATCACGAAAACGTAGTAGAAGGAGGTGACAGCCCTTGTGCCGTAGGATTCGGTAAATGAATATACCATATGTACCGCAACGGGAAGAGCAAGGCTGAGGATAAGCCAGAGAGCAGAGCACTTAAACTTTCTTTCTGTAATGCTTTTCTTCTTCTGAAGATCCTTTTCTATGGACACCGCTTCGCTGTAGGTGTGCCACACGGTGTAGCAGCAGCCCATAAAAATACCGAAGAAAAGGTGGCCGGGAACTGAAGTTACGGCACGCAAAAAGAAGGTATCCCAGCCGTCGATAACAGCAAAGCGTACGTTCTCCACCGCCGCAAAGCCCATGGAAATGAAGGTAGAGTAAACTATACCGTCAAAGAGATAGTTAAAGTTCTTGTTCTTTCTTGTAATAAAGAAAAGAAGAAGCCATTTTGCGCTTTCCTCAACAAAAGCGATCATAAGGGTGAATATGGAGAGATGGGCAAATCTGTCACCCTCGGAGGCGTAGGATAAGCGTCCGTCAAAGCTGAAGATCATTTTATCGGCAAAGGCGGAGTCGATAACGTCACCGAGAGTCTGCTCCAAAAGCAGAGCGGGGAAGAATACAACTGCACCGCACGCAAAGAGGATTGCGAGAAGCCATAGGGGCTCCTTTTCCGTCTTGTCCTTGTAATAAACGAATGCACAAAGAAGCAAGGCAGGAACAAGCGCTGCGAGGGATATTCCCAGGGAAGCATTGTTCATATTTTCACCTACCTAAAAAGTAATAATGTTATTATACTATATTTAAAAACTCGAGTAAAGAGAATAATACAAAAAGTTATTAAAATAAATATTTTTATACAAAAAATTAGGATTAAAAACTTCAAGTTTTTTTAAAAAAAGTGTTGACAAACGGGATCTTGTTTAGTATAATAACAAGGCAGTCAGCGAGAGCTGATACGCGAGAGTGGCGGAACTGGCAGACGCGCACGTTTGAGGGGCGTGTGGTTCACACCGTACGGGTTCAAGTCCCGTCTCTCGCACCAAGAAAAAAGTCACTTTTGTCTACCGACAAAGGTGACTTTTTTCAATGATATCCGTTCCTTGCGGAACGGGTGATATACCCTGCGGGTATGATATCTGCTTCGCAGATGATATACGCTTCGCGTATGATGGGAACGGATATTATTATGAGCGTAGCGAATAACAAGGTTCCGGGGTACCCGCTCGAAATCTTTGATTTCGTTAGCGGGTCGGGTTCTTATATCATGCTTGCGAAGCAAGTATATCATACGGCTTGCCGTATATCATATCGCGTCAGCGATATATCATTGAAAAAAGTAGAAATACCGCCAATTACCTCTTGGGAAACCGTCGTTGAAATGATGTAGAACAAGCATCTTGATGCATTTTCCGATGAAATTGTAAAAGTGATATCGCTCTTCGAGCGATGATAGATGCATCATTAAGCCACCCGATCGGGTGGTTTTTTTGATTTGAGGGGACTTGAACCACAGGCAGATCACGAAGTGTATTATTTTACATTTGTACTGTTGCAGCTTATGAAACAAATTGACAAATTGTTCTGTCTGTGTTAAAATATAGTAATATATGTCGCATATATTTCTGCAAATCTTGTTACTGTGGAGGAGAGAATTGTATGAAAAAAAGAATTATTATTATAATTGCTTCAGCTCTTGCCGTTATTCTGATCGGAGCTGTGATCGTTTTCAGTTTACTGAGCAACAACGATAACGCAAAAAACAATGATGCTTTGAACGATAAAATCGACAAAGACAGTATATCCACCGAAACAGATGATTCAAATACAACGGCGATCACCGATCCTGATACAGATGATACTGAATTGAAAGAAACGGATCGCGATGAAGCCGACTCGGAAAATCCCTCGGATGATACTACACAAAACGAAAACGATACAAAGCCCTCTGATAAAGAGCCTGCAGATACAGAGGCTCCTTCAAAAAATCCTGCGGATACAAAGCCCTCGGATACAAAGCCTGCAGAGACGAAGCCTTCGAATACAAAGCCTGCGGAGACGAAGCCTTCGAATACAAAGCCCGCGGATACGAAGCCTTCGAATACAAAGCCCGAAGAGACGAAGCCTGCAGATACAAAACCCGCAGATACAAAACCTGCACAAACCAAGCCTGTTGAGACAAGGCCTCAAGACCCTGACCGCGACGAGCCTTTCGCTCCGAATTTTACAATTTACGACGGTAACGGAAACGCGGTTCGCCTTTCTGATTTTGCAGGAAAGCCTGTAATTCTCAATTTCTGGGCATCCTGGTGCACTCCCTGTAAAAAAGAAATGCCCGATTTCAATGAAAAATATCTGGAATACGGTGATGAGATCCAGTTCCTTATGATAGACTTTGCAAAGGATGATAATATAGAAGACGCGAAGGAATACATTGCTGAAATGGGGTTTGCATTTCCTATTTATTTCGATACTTACGGCGATGCTACCAAAGCTTATGAGGTCGTCGGCTTTCCCACTACAGTGTTTATTGATTCGGACGGATATATTATGGACAGTTACCGCGGTACGATAAGTGAAGAAAGGCTCCTGTCCGGCATCAATAAGATACTTGAGTAATTAGTGAATATATTCGGATATACAATGAAAGGAGTAAATATATGTCAAACCGTGGAAAAGGTAAAAGAATCATTTCTGTATTTTTGGCATTAACAGTTTTTCTCAGCTCTGCATTTATTATGTGCTCAAACGTTGCGGCCTTGACTCTCGGAGACGTTAATTCGGACGGAAGTATAAACTCTGTTGATGCAAATCTTCTCAAGAGATTTTTGAGCGGCAGCATTGTAATTGATAACGCAACCGAGGTTATCGATATCGACGGAGACGGTGTTGTAAACGCAATTGATTCCAGTCTTCTGATCAGAATAATTTCGGGCACATACACACCTGAGCGAAACGAGCCTGTTGCCCCGGATATTACAGTTTATGACGCAGACGGAAACGCGGTTCGCCTTTCTGATTTTAAAGGTAAGCCTGTAATTCTCAATTTCTGGGCATCCTGGTGCACTCCCTGTAAAAAAGAAATGCCCGATTTCAATGAAAAATATCTGGAATACGGTGATGAGATCCAGTTCCTTATGATAGATTTTGCAAAGGATGATAATATAGAAGACGCGAAAGCATACGTAGCTGAAATGGGATTTGCATTTCCTGTTTATTTCGATACTTACGGTGATGCTGCTAAAACTTATGGAGTTATCGGTTTTCCCACTACGGTGTTTATAGATTCTGACGGATATATTATGGACAGTTACCGCGGCACTATAAGCGAAGAAACGCTCCTGTCCGGAATCAATAAGATACTTGACTGAAAAGCACCTTAAAAAGCACTTGCATTTGCAGGTGCTTTTTTTATAAAACTGTCTGTAGCTATTGACAAATTCAATACTTCGTGATACGATGTATTACACGAGAGGAGGTATCATATGGATATTCAGTTAAAGCGCGGACTTCTTGACGTTTGCGTTCTTGCGGCAATTAAGGACGGCGAATCCTACGGCTACAAGATCATCAAAGACATGAAGCCTTATACAGAGCTTTCCGAATCAACCTTGTATACTATTCTTAAGCGTCTTGAAAACGCACGGATGCTTACAGTCCGTACGGCGGAGCACGGAGGGAGGCTCCGAAAGTATTACCGTATCACAGGTGAAGGTCTTTCCCGAATCGAGGAGTTCAAGGAAGATTGGAATGAGATATTATCAATATACAGATTCGTAACAAAGGAGGAAGAGGGAAATGAGTAAGCAGGAATTTCTTTCAAGGCTTCGCAGAGGTCTGGCTGGGCTTCCCAAGAATGATCTTGAGGAAAGGCTGAATTTTTACAGCGAAATGATAGACGACCGTATGGAAGAGGGGCTTTCTGAGGAGGAGGCTGTTGCGGCGGCAGGAAATACTGACGAAATAGTATCGCAGATACTTGCGGAGACACCTTTATCAACGATTGTTAAGGAAAGGATCAAGCCCAAAAGAGAGCTGAGAGCATGGGAGATCGTGCTGATAGTCCTTGGCTCACCCATTTGGCTGTCTCTGCTGATAGCATTTGCGGCTGTAATAATTTCCGTATATGCAGCACTTTGGTCTGTTATTATTTCATTCTGGGCAGCCTTTGCGACCTTTGTCGGTTCATCTGTCGGAGTATTCACTGTGGGTATCGTTTATCTTTGCACAGTCAATACCGGTGCGGGGCTTGCATTGCTCGGTGCGGGATTCGTGCTTGGCGGAATCTCCATATTCTGCTTTATCGGATGCAGTGCCGCCACTAAGGGACTCTTGCTCCTTACGAAGAAATTCGCAGTGCTTATAAAGAATTGCATCGCAGGAAGGGAGAAGGAATAATGAAAAAAGCAACCGTAATATGGATAATAGTTGCCACGTCGCTTATGCTGGCAGGAATAATTGTTATAGGAGTTGGATCTGCTATGTTTAAATGGGATTTTTCACTTTTTTCAGGCGGTAAGTATGAAACTAAAACTTACGCAGTTAATGAGGAATACAGCAATATAACCGTTTCTGAGGATACTGCCGACGTTGTCTTTCTTCCGTCGGAGGATGGCAGTACTACAGTCGTTTGCGACGAGACCGAAAAGATAAAGCATAGGGTAGAGGTCAAGGACGGAGCCCTTTGCATTACGGTTGAGGATTCGAGAAAATGGTATCAGCATATAAGCCTCTTCTTTAAGGCAATGAAGGTCACCGTCTATATTCCCGAGGGTGAATACGGAAAGCTTTCCGTTAAATCAGACACGGGAAGCGTTAACGTTCCGGTATGCTTCAGCTTTGAAAGCATCGATATTAAGGAATCAACGGGAAGTGTAAAATGCAGCGCCTCCGCAGGGGACGTTAAGATAAGAACCTCTACGGGAAGTGTCGGCGTAAGCGGCTTTACCTGCGATTCTCTTGACATCAAGGTCTCAACGGGATCAGTTACAGTTAAGGATGGAAAGGTTAACGGTGAGATCAAGGTAAAGGTTAGCACCGGCAGCACAAAGCTTGAGGATATTGAATGCGAGAGCCTTACGTCTGACGGAGATACCGGAAGCATCACTATGAAGAGCGTTATCGCCTCGGGAAAGCTTTCCGTTTCGAGAAGCACGGGCAGCGTTAAGTTTGACGGCTCCGATGCCGCAGAGATCGACGTTGACACCGATACGGGCAGCGTTTCCGGAACTCTGCTTTCCGATAAGATATTTATAGCCGAGTCCGACACGGGCAGCGTCAGCGTTCCGAAAACCACCTCCGGCGGAAAGTGCGAGATAAGCACATCAACGGGCAGTATAAGGATCAGCATTGAATAATTAATCAACAGTACCTTGCCTTAAGGCAGGGTACTTTTTTTAATAATTCCTTTGATTTTACTTTCTGCCTTGATTTTTTACAACGGTTAATGTATACTTAAATAAGAAGTTTCTACAAGTTTCAACATAATTTCGGAAGGCAGTAATGAGTAAAAAATCAAATATAGATCAACGACTGGAGTATCTCCGTGTCTTTTCCTGCCTGATGGTTATTCTCGGTCACATTGCAAATTGGTTTATGCGTGCTTATCCCGATATTGAGATGAGCTCCTACGTCGGAGCCGTACTTTTGAACGGAGTTTGCCGCGTAAGCGTCCCCTTGTTTTTTATGATAAGCGGCGCGCTTTTGCTTGAGCAGCGCACTGATTATAAAAAGAATACAAAAAGAACCCTGAATATGCTCTCAAAGACCGTTTTGTGGACGGCTATCTACATTGTTTGGGATTTTCTTTATCTCGGGGATGAGTATATTTTCAGAGATATGTTTGCAACACCGGTTCGCGTCCATTTCTGGTTCTTGTTCGTTATGGTGGGCATTTATGCAACGGTGCCTTTGTGGCAAAAGCTGGTCAGCGGTGATTCGCAGGAGCTTATGCGTTATTTCTCCATTGCTTTTCTTGTGATCCTTGCCATCAGCTTTGTACTAAGGTTTTTCCGTATGGAGGTAACCTACGAGATTCCTCTTCTGGGAAGCTCCTGCTACGCCTGTTACTTCATTATGGGATACGTGATCAGACACTATATAGACCGTATTCGTATAAACAAATGGATTTCTGTGGCTGCAATTTTTGTCTGTATGGCTGTTACCGATTTTCTTACCTTGTTTTTCACCTTTAAGACAGGCGTCCATTATGAAGCCTTTTCAGGATTCAGCAGTGTATTCGTTGCAATTCCGTCGCTATCGGTATTCTATCTGTTTATGAAGATGAAGGATCTGAAGCCTCTGAGATGGATGACGGTAATTTCCGCAAACTCCTTTGGCATTTATATGATCCACGTGTTTTTCCTTGATATCTTACAGGAAAACATTAATATTTCCAAGGTAAATTTTTATATCGGCGCCCCAATATTTTTCATCATTCTGTTATCTCTGAGCATTCTTTCCTCCTGGCTTTATGAAAAGGCCAAGGGCAAAAGCGATGCGATTTAACGAAGAGGAGTATTATTATGTATTGCAAAAAGTGTAACAAAGATGTTGGCGAAGGCCTTTCCTTCTGTCCTGAATGCGGAACCGCTCTTGAGGTTGAGGTATCATCCGAAAAAACAGGATTTATGGATCTTTTAAAGAAAAATAAGCTTGCATTGATCATCGCAGCGGCAGTTGTTGTTCTTATCGGAGCGCTCATTGCAGTTTATTTCATCTTTCTGAAGCCCGACGGTTCAAAGGGGTACGTTGAAGAGGTAGAGAACTATCTTGAATACTTTGCCGACGGAAGCACGGATGAGGATGACTTTATTTCCGTAGCATATTCCGGAGGAATGTTCGGCTCTTATCTCAACGGAGAAGCGGCTGTCGAAATCAACGAGCTTTACGTAAAGGCATTGCTCGATCTTAATAACGAAATGGTCGATCTTGATGATTACTATTACGGCTCATACGAGGAATACGACAATTGGAAGGAAATGATCAGTGAGTCGGAGATAGCTTATGTTTACGAATATGCCGAATATCTTATCGGAGATTGGGAGCTTTCTTACGAGGTGATCGGATCTGAAAAGCTTTCCAAGGAAAAGACAGCGCGACTCGCAACGGAGCTTAACGATTGCATTGAATTCTACGAGGATATGCCCGACGACGTTGAAATGGATTCCGACGACGAGGACGAGATCGAGGAATTTGTCAAGTATCTTGAGGATATTGTCATCAAGGAAGCTTACGAGGTAGACGTTGCCGTTGAGATAGACGGCGAGGACGGCTTTGTTGAGGAGACCTATGAATACAAGGTTGCAAAGCTTGGCGATGAATGGGTCATTCTTAAAGGTGCAGGAATTTTTGATATCTTTGAGGATATAGAATATTAATCAAAACCACCGGTTCAACCGGTGGTTTGCTCCACCCCTAAAAGGGGATAAGTACTGGCCTTACCCCTAAAGGGGTTTCGAGGTTTGGCAACGCATTATAATCACAGGCAGCCGCTCACGTGCG
>SVTD01000075.1 GCA_015063955.1 Oscillospiraceae bacterium
TGACAAAAAGAACCTCTTGTTGTAGAATATAACTACAGCAGGAGGTTTTGTCATGGCAAGAAAATACACGAAAATGGAAATACTCGCAGAAGAAGTATTCAGAAGAAAAGAAGCAGGAGAAACAAACCGAGAGATAGCAGAAAGCTATGGACTGACCAAGTACCAGATCAAACAGTTGGTTGCCCGTCAGAATCGCAAAAAGAGAGCGATCGCAAACGGTTATGTGCCTCTTCCGAAAGGACGCCCACGCAAAGATTCCGGGACTGAAACAGAAGAAACAAAACGGAACAATGAGCTTGTGAAACTTCGTATGGAAAATGAACTGCTGCGAAATTTTCTGTGCGAAACTGGGAGGAGGTGAGTCTGAAGTACAGAGTAATCGAACGGTTCAAGGATAAGTACAGCGTATCAGAGATGTGTAAGCTCTTTGAAGTTCCACGCAGCAGTTATTATGCATGGCGAAAAGAGAAGCGGTTGCAATAGAAAAGGTCACTGATGGACTAGCCCTCCACAGTGACCAAGGGTCTCAATACACGTCGAAAGAATATTTTGACCTGACCCAATTATACAACATTACGCCGTCGATGTCCAGTCCCGGATGTCCATGTTTCGGGGCTTTTTTTCTTTGCTCCTGCAAAATCTTTTTCGAATACTTAAAAAAGAAACTGCCTCAAATGCTTTTTATCGCATTTGAGACAGCCCCTTTTGCTATGTTATTATATAAGATAATTGCATCCTGAGCCTTTTCGATAAGCAATCGGTGTTATATTATACTTTTTCTTGAAAAGCAAAGTCAGATACTGTTGGTTGCAGAATCCACATTTTCCCGCAATTTCTGATATTTGTTTTGATGTGGTTGAAAGCAATTCGCAAGCCTTTTTTAATCGGCAATCAATAAGATATTCGCGAGGTGTAATTCCTACTTCGTTACGGAAACGAGTGTGAAGATAGTTAGGACTGAGATTTACTGCGAAAGCTATATCTGAAAGCTTAATTGGATCTTTGAAGTGTTCTTCAATATATTTTTTTGCTTTGATAATGATTTCTTCCATTGCCGAGCCGGTAGTTATAGATGACTCGGTAATGACTGTTGATATAAATACAAGAAGCTTACCTCCGAGCAGAAGCTCATCATATTCGTTTGTATGATAGAGAGAGATCATTTCATCAAGCATTTGTTCAACCTCAAAAGGTTTTTTGCTACGGAAATAACGGGTAGACGTTTCTAAAAGCTCTGCAAGCTTTCCTTCGGCTGAGAATTTAACGTATTTGGTTTTGAACGGTAGCAGGCTGTTACATCTTTCTCCGGGAATACCGATTTTGATATATCCTTTTTTTATTGGATAAGATATTCCATCCGTATAAGTCAGTTTCCCGTCCTCAAGGAAATATTCTATTTCATAAAGAGTGCGTACTCTTTCCGGTGATTGCTTCAGATCGCCAAAAATACTACAATCAAAATATCCGCAGATAATGCTTTGTGGCAAAGTAACTCTCATTATTCTATCTCCGCAATAATAAGATTTTATAAAAACTCTGTAAGAATTTGCATATAAAAGAGTTAGATTTTATGTTATACTTAATTATAATATACTTTTTTGCAAAAGTCAATCACGGAGGATAAAAATGAATCTTAATAAAAAAGCATTTATTGCAATCGAAAAGTTGACTATTCCTACCTACAGAGAGCCGGCGGCAGAGGAGCTGCCGATGTTTGCCGAGAATCGCGTTCACCAGAGAACAAGCGGCGCCCCCTATCCCAATAAGATAGTTTCCGCGGTAGACAGAGAACATATAGAGGATAAGGAATATATTGCCGTAAGGCTTGAAAACGAATACGTAAGCGTTGTTGTTTTGCCTGAGATCGGCGGCAGAATATACAGCGCGACGGATAAGACCACGGGATATGATTTCTTTTATAAGCAGCACGTTATCAAGCCCGCCCTTATCGGTGTGCTTGGCTCCTGGGTGTCGGGCGGCGTTGAATTTAACTGGCCCTTCCACCACCGCGCGTCGGGATATATGGCGTGTGACTATACCGTTGAGGAATACCCCGACGGAAGTGTTGCCTGCCACCTTTCCGAGCATGATCCCATTGACCGAATGAAGGGAATAGTCAGCGTTATTCTCAGTCCCGAGGCTAAATATATCGAGACGAAAATGAGGCTTTATAATCGCACCGCAATCCCTCATTCCTTCTTGTGGTGGGAAAACGCGGCGGTTCCCGTCAATGAAAGCTATCAGATATTCTTTCCGCAGGACGTGACCTACGTCAATTTCCACTATCTCAAATCGAGAACCACCTTCCCCGTAGCAGGCAACGGAGTTTATAACGGAATACCTATGAAGGAGCCCCGTGACATATCCTGGCACAAGAATACGAGGGAGGCAACGTCCTACTTTGCATCGGCATCGGATTACGACTTTTTCGGCGGCTATGACCATGGCAAGGGCTGCGGTGTAGTTCATATCGGAGACCATCATATTTCTCCCGGAAAGAAGATGTTTACCTGGGCATACGGGCAGCTTTCCCGTTCCTGGGAGAGAGCGCTTACCGATACAGACGGGCAGTATGCAGAGCTTATGGCGGGCTCATATTCCGACAATCAGCCCGATTTTTCCTGGCTTGCGCCTTACGAGACCAAGGAGTTCTCGCAGTATTGGTATCCTATAAGCGAGATTGGAACGCCTACATTTGCCAATCTTAATTGCTCGGTGAAGATCGATAGGGAGGAGGGCGGTGCTTTCATAAAAATGCAGGCATGCAGAAGATATGAAAATGCCCGTGTAAAGGTCGTTGACGGAGAGAAGCTTGTGCTGGACGAGATCTGCGATCTGACACCCGACAAGTGCGCTTCTTTTGAACTTGGCAATATTTCAAAATTCGTTTCCTTTGAAATAACCGATTCCGAAGGAAAAATGATAGCAGAATACACCGAGAAGAGCTTTGATGAATACAATATGCCCGAGCCTATCACCGATATGCCCGTGGCAGAGGATATGACAGATGCCGACGAGCTTTATTTGGCGGGCGTTCACGTGGATCAGTACCGCGATCCTGCGGTCAAGCCCGACGCATATTGGAGAAAAGCTCTTGACAGAAACCCGAATCACACACCATCGCTTATAGCAATGGCGAGATATTGTCTTAATATGCTGTTCCTTGAGGATGCAAGGGCTTATATTGAAAGGGCGGTTGCGGTATTGACAAGATTTAACGCGAGACCCGAGAGTGGGGAGTGCTATTACGTTGGAGGGCAGATCTACGAGGCTCTCGGAGAGTACAAAAAAGCCTACGATTACTATTATAGATCAGCTTATGCGGCAGATTGTGTGGCAAAGGCGATGACGAGAATTGCGGTGCTTGATATTCGCGCAAATAATTATTCCGAGGCTGAAAGACACGCACTCTGGTCCTTGGATCGCGGAAAAAAGAACTCGCTTGCCACCGCTTGTCTAATTATTGCGAAAAGAGAGATTTTAAAGAGAGACGAAGCCGAGAGTGTTGCCGACGAGTATCTTTCTCTCGACCCTCTCGACCACCTTGTCAGATTTGTTTCTTTAAAAAATGACTTTTACTCGCAGCTTTTAAGCGATCCTGCCGAGACCTGCCTTGATATTGCCTCCGACCTTGCGGATATGGGCAGATATGCCGATGTGTTGAGGCTTCTTGAAGGATTTTTTGCAGAAAGACCCGATAGCGTTACTAAAATGACCTGCCTTGCCACCGCGTATTTTGCAGATAAGACGGGCGGGGACGGAGAGGCCTTTGTTGAGCTCTCAAAAAAGACTGAGATAGGTCACGCCTATCCCTCGCGACAATTAGAGGCTCATATTTTGGAAAGATTTGCAGAGAATGGCGACCTTGAAGCTAAATTGCTGCTTGGATGCATCCTTTATCACAAGAGACATTACCGCGAGGCAGCAGAGCTTTTTGCTGCAAGTGCTTCCGCTTCCTATATTGCCAAGCGTAATCTTGCCGTGGCATATTTCAGCCATCTTGACCGCGGCGACGATGCTTTGAAGCTTATGCGCGAGCTTTGCGAGGAAAGACAAAACGACGGACAGATACTTTACGAGACCGCCATTCTTATGAATAAGATGAACGTCTCTCCCGCCGAAAAGATCGCTTTGCTTGAATCGAGAAGGCTTGACAGAGACGATCTTTACGTGGAGCTGGCAAAATCCTATAACCAAAACGGGGAGCACGAAAAGGCGATAAAAGCTCTGCTTGACCGCAAATTCGTTTCCTGCGAGGGCGGAGAGCATGCTATTGCAGATCAGTATATTTTCGCTCATATTTCTTTGGGAATTGAGGCGTTTAATACGGGAGACTGCACGAAAGCTCTTGATTATTTTGTAAAAGGACAGACGCTTCCCGAAGGTCTTGGTGCTGGCATTTGGAATCACTGCAAGCTGATACCCCTCAAATACCGCGAGGCGCTATGTCTTGATAAGCTGGGAAGAGAAGAAGAGGCTGAAGCTGTTTACCGCTATATTTCCGATACCGAGATCGAATATTTCAGCAATATGCACCTTCCCGAGCTGCCTTATTACAGAGCTTTGTCTTACGACAGACTTGGCGAAGGACTTAAGGCGCGAGCTATGATTACAAAGTACCGCCGTATATGGTCGAAGATGGAGGGCATCAAGGATAACGGCTTCTTTGCAACTACCCCATTCTTTATTTCCTTCGTGGACGAACCCACAAGGCTTCGCACTTCAAAATTCCTTTATCTTACCGCGCTTTGCGACAGATACGATGGTAAGGACGACACCGCCGACAAAAAAATGCGAGAGAGCTATTCGCAAAATAACGATAATCTCTTTGCGCTTGTGATGTAATTGATTGGTAGGAGATAGCTATGCTTGAAGAAAAGATAATTAAAGGCAAATGGTCTCGTGAGAAGGCTTGGGAGTGGTACAATTCTCAGCCCTGGATGCGCGGATTTAACGGATACCCTTCAAACTGCGTTAACCGTATCGCATTTTAGCAGGAATACAACCACAAGGCGGTATTCGAGCAGATCGATTACGAGTTCGATCTTGCGAGAAAGACGGGATTTAACTCGGTGAGAACCCTTATTCAGTTTGAGGTATGGCTTTATCAGCACAACAGCTTTATGAAGCATCTTGAGGAGTATTTTACCCTTGCGGATAAGTACGGCATCAAGGTAATGCTGACTATCGGCAACGATTGCTTGGTTCCCAAGGAGCTTTATCGCTTTGGCAAAGACTGTTTCGGCGAGCAGAAGGTGGAGGAAAAGCTCACAGAACTCATCTGGCGAAAACAGAGTAATGGTGACTATGTGCTGTCGTTGAAATCGCAGGATCGACCGATTGGTTTTTCACGTGCCGGAAAGTTGGTCGTTTATTAACGCAGAAAAGATGGTACTTACTTAAATTGATAATTTCGGCGATGCGCTGCGTATCGTGCAGGATCAGCTGGATAAGAAAAACTTCTACGCATATAACCCGTCATTTGACAAATAAGCATGAAAAAGACCCACATACCATAAACGGTATGTGGATCTTTTGATTTAATAGTGGGATTTCATGTAATATCAGATCTGCAAAGATACATGGTAAGCATTTTCTACTGCAGTCATTACATTGCCAACCTGATTGCAGTCACCGATGACGTATGTATCCATGCCAAGATCCTTGTATTCGTTTTCTATGTCAATTCTTGGACGGAAACCTGTAGCCATCACAACAGAAGTTGCATTGATAATGGTCTCACTGCCATCTTTTGCGGTAATCACTACATTGTCTGAATTGATCTTTTTGCATTTGCTTCCCAGATGTATTTTTACTCGATCGATTTCAGGCTCATCACGATACAGCGGAGAAGTGCGGGAGAATTCGTGGGTCATAAAATACTTGATATAAGCGTATTCACTCAGCCATTCGAACTCACCGGGCATCAGACGATCGGCCATTTCGACTACGTCAACGTGCTTACCCATGGACTGCAGATGGATAGTAAGCTCACATCCGACGAATCCGCCGCCTACAACCACAACATGGTCTCCGAGGGTATCTTCCTTACCGTACGCATCCAGCGCGTGATATACATGAGCGTTGTCTGCACCGTCAACCGGCGGGATAAAGGGTGTGCCTCCTGCAGCCAGAACAACTGTATCAACACCAAGTTCATCAAGCATATGCGCAGTAGCTTCTGTGTTCATGTAAACCTTGATCTTCTCGTTTTTCTCTACCTGATGAACGAGATAATCTTTATATCGCTTCAGGTCATCCTTGGGTGCAGCATAATCGGTAAAACAGAGTACGCCACCAAGACGGTCGTTCTTTTCGAAAAGCAGAACATCATGACCTTTTTCAGCAAGTTCCATAGCACAATACATGCCTGCAACACCGCCGCCGACAACGCCGACTCTCTTTTTGATGAATGGCATGTGTGAAGGATACAGCTGCACGGGAAGTGTACGGGCAGGATTTACTGTACAGCGGCAGCGGTTACAGAATTCAGGTGTACTTACAGAAAGACATCTTCTGCAGCGGATACATGGACGGATATCATCAGCCTGATTGAGTCGAGCCTTAACTGCCCAATCCGGGTCTGCAATAAAGGATCTTGCCATTGCTATGAGATCTGCCTTGCCATCTGTCAAAATCTGTTCTGCAAGTTCAGGTTCATTGATGCCGCCGACTGTTTCGATTATAACATTGCTCTTAATGCGTTTTTTAATTTCGGCTGCGGACCATGCATTGATCGCATGTCCCATATGACCGAGAGAAATACTGAATACATCAGCGTACGGATCGTCCATACTGCCGCCTGTACACTGGATGACATCCACATAGTCACTCAGATAGTCGACTGTGGCTGCTGCATCCTCGATAGAAATACCGCCGCGTACATAGTCACATGCATTAAAGCGCATTTCAATAATTGTGTTTTCACCGACTTTTTCTCTGATGCGCTGCAACACCATTTTGGGGAATCTGGCACGGTTTTCCCAATTTCCACCGAATTCATCGGTTCTCTTGTTCGAAATTGGGGAGAAGAAGGATTGGAGAAGCCAGTCATGTGCGCCGTGTACGCAGATTATATCAAAACCACAGCGTTTTCCAAACAGAGCCGCATTGGCAAAGCAATCCGCTACGCGGTTCATTTCTTCCAGATCCATTGCGCGATAGATACCGAACTCGTTTTCACCGTCGCATGGACCGATAAGGTAGTCTCTGGTCATTGGAATGGATAACTGATATCCCGGATGGTTCAATTCGATGGATGCCAGAGCACCATATGCGTGGATCGTATCGGAAAGTGCAACAAGGTTTGGTTGTTCCCGTTGATTCTGTTCGTAATGGGAATTCTGTCTGAAACTGTAATTTTGATCTACGTTACATTCGTTCCCATCCTTATCCCGCCTTTCATGAAGCTGTTCAACAAGTATAAGATGGACCGCCGTATGCTGTCTACTGTGATCAACTCCGGTCTGCAGCTTGGTTATGTTTGTATTCCTATCGGTATCGGTGCAGTTTACATGGGTATCGTTCAGGGCGCTGTTGAAAGCAATGGTCTTTCC
>SVTD01000076.1 GCA_015063955.1 Oscillospiraceae bacterium
CTCGCAAATGCCTTGGTTGGAAATCTCCTCTTGAACTTTTTTCCGGCGTTTTGTTGCACTTGACTTGACAATTCAAGCAAAAAAGTTCTTTGCATCCCCCGTCCCCGTCCCCCTACAAACCCGGAGTTGTGGTTATTCCAGGCGCAGTGATATGTCTTCTGACAGCTTTTTTATGAGAGCGTCAAGGCCTTTGAAATCCATTGCTTTCCTATATATATTCTCAAGAGCGAAATGAATATCTCTTGCTGTGCTGAGGCATTCTGTTGCTCCCTCCATTACTGCACTCAAGCATTTTGATGAAAAAATACGCTTCTGCTTTACCTCCGACATCTTTTCGGCATTTGCAAAACGTCTCAGGTTAATAACCTTTCTGTATTCAACGCCCTCTCTTGCGGGGACGAACGCCGCATCTGCCCCCGGTATATAAAGCTCCGCAATACCGCCGATGGGAGACAGAGATACAGTTACGTCGAAGTTTCTCAAAAGCAGAGCCTGAAGAAGGCTTTTATAAAACTCCGGAGAAATAAAGGCACAGTCGCAAACGCCGAAAAGGTTTTCCGCCTCCTCAAAGCTTGTAAGGCGGACTGCTCCCTTCATTGATACTGCAAGAGTGCGGCGGTAGGTTATCCGCCCATCACCCTTTCCGTTCTTAAATGACGAAGCAAGCCTTTCTGCAGCACTCTCCATTTTCTCTCTTTCAAGACAATGACCGCAAAGCCTTTGCTGGAGGGAAAAAACGTCCCCTGCCGCAGACAGATATCTGTATGCCGCGGCGTAAGCTTCCTTCTTTTCCTTAACGAGAAGGGATATATCCTCCTTTTGGGCCTCGAGGATCTGTGATCTCCAGAAATCTCCCGTGTTCACTATTTCTCCGCAGGCTCCCGGATACTGAGGATCGCAGGTGTGGGGCGCCGTACCGTCAATTATCGCAATCCTTCTTCCTTTATTCTCAATTATGACACCGTCAAGGGACTCGGGGTCCGAGGAGCAAAGAAGATACATCGTGTGCCATCCCTTCTTTTCCGCTATATCCGCAGCGCGGCGCATAAGGGTGCTTTTTCCCGTTCCCGAGCCACCCTTGATTATGTATATCTTTTCAAATACATCCTCCGAAAGGAGGTTTTTATATTCTGCGAAAAAACCGTCTGCGGTATTGGCTCCCGCAAAGAATGTGTTTTGGGCTGAGATCGGTGCAAAATAGTCTTGATATGTGAGCATAAGGCATTTTCCTTTCTTTTTTTAGCAGTATATGCTTATTTTTTCAAAATGCCAAAGCGTATAAGCGACAAAAAGCTCCCGACACCGTGAGTATAATCTACTAACGGGAGGTGGTTTATTGGAGACCACAGTATATGCTGACGTTTTGTTTTTCGTTAATTTCAGTATGGATTTTATTACGCTATGGATCTCTGCCATTATCTCATCAAGACCGAGGAAAGCTCTGAGGATGTCTCTTGCGGCGGCGTTCGGGGGGCTATACGGAGTACTGTCCGTAATATTTCGTCTTGGCGGCGGGATCACATATCTTCTGGCAGGGGCTGTGAGCATTATCATGTGTCTTATCGCCTTCGGTGCCGAAAGTCTTTTATCCCTTATAAAGCAAAGCGCTCTCGTGTGGGGATGCGGTGCGCTCCTCGGAGGTGTTATGACCGCCCTTTTATCCATAGGCACGTCATACGGCAACGGGATAAGTCCCCCCGGCGGCAGCCTTCTCGGGCTGATCGCCGCAATATCCGTAGTTGCAGTCTATATTACGGTCAGGATGATCTGCAACACAAAAAACAAAAGAAGTGCAACGGTACGTGCAAAATGGAAGGATAGGGAGATCAGCTTCTCCGCCCTTTGCGACAGCGGAAATCTTTTGCGTGACCCGCTCAGCGGAGATCCCGTGATACCCGTTTCCCGCGAGATCGTATCAAGGCTTTGCGGAAAGGATACGTGCGATTCGATTCTGTGCCTTGATGCCGATAAGCTTTCCGAGCTCGGCATTTCCGTAAGGCTTATCCCCCACAGAAGTGACGGGCAGAGCACCGTCATCGGCGGCTTTTTGCCGGACCTCATAACCGTTGAATGCGACAAAAAGAAAAGGCAGGTCAGATGCGTGATAGCACCGAGGCCCTGCCCGAAAAATTACTATGCAGGACACGGGGCAACCATTTCCCCCTCTCTCCTGCCCTAAAGGAAAGGTTTTGTTATGAATAATATTTTCAAAAACGTATGGCAAAAGCTGAAAATGATCGCTGCGCGACTTGCACGGGGCGAGGGTGACGCCGACTTTTACATAAACGGCCCCGATTCTCTCCCTCCCCCACTTTCGCCCGAGGAGGAGGCAGAGGTCATCAGCCGTCTTGATACAGATACGGGGGCGAGGAAAGCTCTGATCGAGCATAATCTCAGGCTTGTGGTCTACATTGCGAGAAAATTTGAAAGCACGGGAACGGGCATCGAGGATCTTATATCAATCGGCACCATTGGCCTTATCAAAGCCATCAATACTTACAGAAGCGATAAGAATATCAAGCTTGCCACCTATGCCTCACGGTGCATCGAAAACGAGATACTTATGTACATAAGAAAAAACGCCTCTCACAGGGGAGATATTTCAATTGACGAGCCCCTGAATACCGACTGGGACGGAAACGAGCTCCTTCTTTCCGACGTACTGGGGAGTGATGCAAACTCCGTCAGCCACTCTATCGAAAAGGATGAGGACGAAAAAATACTCCGGGCGGCAGTAGGGGATCTTTCCGAGCGTGAGCAGACCATCATCCGCCTTCGCTACGGTCTCGGCGGTGGCAAGGAGCGCACGCAAAAGGAGGTTGCTGACCTTCTCGGAATCTCTCAGTCTTATATATCACGCCTTGAAAAGCGGATAATTGCCAGATTAAAGGAGTCTATCGGCACAAAAATATAATATTCTTAAAATTGCAAACTTTTTTTAAAAGGCTATTGACTTATCCCTTCTTTTGTGTTAAAATTCCTTGTACTGTAAAAAACCAAAACCGCAAGGAGTGAGATAAAAATGAAGACTGGAATTCATCCCGATTATAAGGAAGTAACCATCCGTTGCGCATGCGGCGAGACTGTTGTTACCCGTTCTACTAAGGGTGATGCTAACGGCGAGATCCGTGTTGAAGTTTGCTCTAAGTGCCATCCCTTCTTCACCGGCAAGCAGAAGTTTGTTGATGCAGGCGGAAGAGTTGACAAGTTCAAGAAGCGTCTTGAAGCAGCTAAGAGATAAGAAAGCATCTATAAAGATCCGGATAAGAGCGGCAAGTTCTTATCCGGTTTTTTCGTTCACCGAATTGTGAGGTTTTATGGAAGAAAAGGATTTTGAGGGTCTTCCCTTTTATATTGAAATAACAGAAACCGTAGTCCCCTCCGAGGAGGAGGAAAAGGCTCCACGGGAGAAAATGCACGAGGTTGCCCCCTCGGAAAACAGAAAAGCCGTTACCGTTTCCATTTTTGAAAAAGGTCACGAGGGCGAATGCCTTCAGTCTCTTGAAGAGCTTCGCCGCCTTCTTGATACGGCAGGCAGCGAGGTTGCAGCCATCGTCACCCAGATGCGCCCTGCCCCCGACAGCCGATACGGCGTTGGCTCGGGTAAGCTTCAGGAAATAGAGGACGCCTGCAGAAATACGGGTGCTGAGCTTGTAGTATTTGACTTTGAGCTTTCCCCTTCTCAGATAAAGTCTATTGAGGACGCTCTTGATTGCGAGGTTTCAGTGCTTGACCGCAGCATGCTCATTCTTGATATTTTCGCCTCCCGCGCACAGAGCGCAGAGGGAAGACTCCAGGTTGAGCTTGCACAGCTTAAATACACGGCTCCCCGTCTTATGGGTAAGGGCCGGGATATGTCAAGGCTTGGCGGCGGCATCGGAACACGAGGCCCCGGTGAGTCAAAGCTTGAGATTGACCGCAGACGCATGAAAACACGTGTGGCTCAGCTTGAAGAGGAGATCAGAAAGATCGAGAAAAACAGAAGCGTTATCCGTGCCTCCCGTGACCGCAGCGGCATTACGAAGTGCGCAATCGTAGGCTATACAAACGCAGGAAAGTCTACCCTTCTTAACAGACTTACCGATGCAGGAATTTTTGCAGAGGACAAGCTTTTTGCAACTCTTGATCCTACCACACGTCAGTATATCCTGCCCGGCGGTGAGAAGATACTGCTTACCGACACCGTTGGATTTATTAAAAACCTGCCCCACCACCTAATAAAGGCATTCAAGAGTACTCTTGACGAGGCAGTTTTTGCAGACATTCTCATTATCGTTGTAGATGCCTCCGACGGCGAGTTTGCATCTGAGCTTGAGGTTACGGAGGATCTTCTCCGCGATCTCGGAGCTGTTGGCAAGCCCACCATCTATCTTTTCAACAAGTGCGACAGGATAGTAGATAACGAGCTCCTCTTGCAGATGAAGCGCATTGCTTCCACCTCGGGGGCAAAATACGCCTTCATATCTGCCGCGACCGGCGACGGCATCGACGAGTTTGTTTCAATTCTTGAAGAGCTTTGCTCCGAGGGTAAAAAGACTGTTAAGGTGACCCTTCCCCAGTCTGAGGGAGGACTTCTCGGTCTTATCTACAAGGACGGCGAGAACGTAGAGGTTGAGTACACCGCCGACGGAATTGAAGTGACCGTGACCTGCGATGAAAAGCTTTACGGAAAGCTCAGACGGTTTATTGAGGAATAATATGGACAACGAAAAAAGAGTGACTCTTGCCTCTGTAGGTGAGATCGAATACGAGGAAAAAAAGTCAATATTTATAGGCTATGCCGCCCCTGTGAGAACGGAGGAGGAGGCAAAGGCCATCGTTGAGGCAAAGAAGCGTGAATACGCCGATGCTACCCACAACGTTTGGGCATATTACATCGATAACGGAGCTCGTGCCCGCTACTCCGACGACGGAGAGCCACAGGGAACTGCGGGAATGCCCGTGCTGAACGTTCTGAAAATGTCCGGCGCTACAGATATGTGCGTAGTCGTAACCCGCTATTTCGGCGGCACGCTTCTCGGCGCGGGCGGACTTGTCAGAGCTTACTCCGCCGCCGCAAAGCAGGCAATCGACGCCGCGGGAATTGCCGTCAGCGAAACCTTTGGCATCTATTCCCTCTCCTGCTCCTATTCAGAGTATCAGCGCCTCACCGTTCAATTGAAGTCAATGGACGTCACCGAGGATAACACCGAATTTGGCGAGGGCGTTACCGTCACCGCCGCAATCGAAGCCGACCGCGGCGAGGAGCTTGTAAACCTCATCCGCGAGATCACAAATGGAAAAGGCACCTGCACCCTCCTTCGCGAGGAGGAAAGAGCGAGCAAGAGGTTTTCGCAGTAATAGACAAACGTAGGGGCGCGCATTGCGCGTCCGCTTATCTGCACAATATGTGGTTTTGCAAATACCTTTTGCTATAGGTAAAAAAGCATATATAAATCCGTAGGGACCGGCGTCCTCGACGGTCCGTTACAGATGCAACGACTCACGGTGAATGTTGTTCTGTTCACGGACCGTCGGGGACGCCGGTCCCTACGACATTTTGTAGCATGACCGTTTGCCTGTGCATCAAATCATAGTATGCTTCGCGTGCTGATAAGCGGACGACCAATGGTCGCCCCTACAAATCACAAAATGCCATCCAATCAACCTGAGGTTGATTTTTATTTTCTAAAAATGACTGTTTGATATGTTGGCAATTCTTCTTAACGATGCTATAATTATGACAGTGATCACTGAATAATTATTAAGGAGAAATACTATGAGTATCGGAACAAATATATATACGCTTCGTAAAGAAAAGAAGATCACTCAGTCACTTCTTGCTGAAAAGCTGGGAGTGTCTTGTCAGGCAATATCCAAGTGGGAAAACGATCAGTGTGCACCTGATGTAAGCCTTTTCCCCATTATGGCAGACCTTTTTGAGGTTTCCATCGACAGGCTTTTCGGCTATCATATGAACAGCTATGCCGATGAAGTAAAGGAAATAATGAAAGCCGCTGATGACAGCATGGATACCTATAAGGAAATCGAGATCATCAGCGAAGGACTCAGCAAATACCCCAACAGCCCCGATCTTAAAATTTATCTTGCCTTCTCTCTTTCAATGGTCAACAGAATGTCAAATGACGAAAACGAAAAAAGTGAAGCTATTAAAAAGGCAATAAAGCTTTGCAATGAGGTTGTTGATTCCTGCGGCGACATTAAGCAGGTGGACTCAGCACTTCATATGCTGACACGTATATACAATGAAACGGGAAACTACAATAAGTCAGAGGAATGTATAGCAAAGATCAGCGCTGACAGTTATGATTCACGTATTTTGGGAACTGTTAATATGCTCGGAGTTAAAAAGTGCTTTGTTGAGCAGGAACAGTATGCAGAAATGTCATTATGGAAGATGTACTGGACTATGAGCCATGTCTTTGAAAGTCTGGTTGGCACATTTATTGTCAATGCTGAATATGAAAAAGCACTCGCCTTTCTTGAAGCGCACGATAATCTTCTTTCTATCTTTGACAGTGGTTGTGAAAACTTCAATGCCACTTACAAGATAATTGTTAGCGATAGCCGCGCCAAAACGTATATGAAAATGGGCAACAAAGAAAAGTGCCTTGAGGAGCTTCGCCGTTTCTGGTCACTTTCAGAGCAGGTAAAGGAAGTTGCAAAATGCGAAGATCTTAATATTGCAGCACGTAATCCTGTGTATTTTTCTTCCTTGACCGAAGAAATCGGAGAGGAATATATGACGAGTATTAATCCCGAAAGAGCATTATATAAGTTCGACAGCTTTTTCGGTGATGATGAGGAATATCTGAGATTTAAAAAAGAAGTAATGGCATAATTAATTATTCGATTTTATTTAAAATAGATAATAAACTATTTATAACCAAACGTAGGGGCGAACCGTGTTCGCACGCTATGTTTGAGCTAAGTTTATCGTTGCGTGCGCACACAGTGACGCCCCGGGAAAATCGTTTACGTTTATTTGTGCACCAGATTATTGTTTACGTCGTGTGCAGATATGACTTCTCCCGAATTAACAATTCCCTTAAACCAATGGTTTAGGGGAATTTCCTTTTTCAGGTTGACAGGGCATTTTACTTGTGGTAAAATCTATTCACAAATTTCAACAAAAGGAGGCGAAAACAATGACAACGGTATACAATTTCAGATCGGATGTCATAACCCTCGCCTCTGTCAAGCTCTTTTGACAGACCCTTTAAGTTGGTTGCATCCGAAAGGGTGCTTTTTTTATCGGACTTGAGTCCCAGGCACCCCCACGGGTGCTTTTTATTTTCCGCGGCACCGTCCTTAAAAAGCCAGAAAAGGAAAAGTTTTACGATGAAAAGAATACGTATTTCAGAAAAGATCAAAGAATACCGACGAAAAAAAGGTATCTCTCAGG
>SVTD01000009.1 GCA_015063955.1 Oscillospiraceae bacterium
AAAATTCGGGTATATCGGTGTGTTTCAAACTAAAATTTGAAAGGTGAACGAACGATCCGCACCAAAGCCTCCCTCCGGGAGGGAGGTGGCTCGCGAAGCGAGACGGAAGGAGTACTCGGCACGAACGTTACTTGCTCGCTTTATAGCGACTGCATTTCGTTCGTTCACGCATACTCCTTCAGTCAGCCTTGCGGCTGACAGCTCCCTCTCGGAGGGAGCCTTATTTTCGTCAGCTTAAACTCACCGATAAACCCGAATTTATCAATCCGTTTATTGTAGTTCTTTATATCGGTAAAGTTAAAAGGAGCCGTTGAACAGCAACGGCTCCTTTTGATATTAAAGAAGTTCTTTTCTGAGCTCTTCGGCGCTTTTAGGGCTGAGGAGCGCGGGGGGGATATCGAATACCGTCTTACAGCCGCAGTCTCCGGAAGTATTCAGCCTGTGAGCGGCACGGGCAAATGCAACGATCACTGAAGCTGTAAATTCGGGGTTTGAATCAAGCTTTAAGCTATACTCGATAACGTGACGGTTTTCACCTTCAGCACCGGTCTTTCCGGTACGGATAACGAATCCGCCGTGAGGAATTCCGCTGTGATCGCGGCGAAGCTCCTCCATTGAAATGAAGTGAACTGTCGTATCGTAATCTGCAAAATAGTTGGGCATTTCGCAGATCTCCTTTTCTATCCTCTCAAGATCAGCGCCCTCTTTTGCTACCACAAAGCATTCTCGCTTGTGCTTTTCGCGGGTGGAAAGGATGGGCTCGTTGCCGCTTCTTACAGCCTCGAGAGCCTCGTCAACGGGGATAGTATACTGCTTTGCATCGAGAACGCCCTCGATGCGACGGATCGCGTCTGAGTGTCCCTGGCTGACGCCCTTACCCCAGAAGGTGTAGTCCTTTCCCTCGGGAAGGATCGCGGAGCCCAGAAGACGGTTAAGAGAAAACATACCGGGATCCCAGCCCACGGAGATCATTGCAACGTTTGAGCCCTTTTTTGCCGCACGGTCAACGTTTTCAAAGTGCTCGGGGATCCTTGCGTGGGTGTCAAAGCTGTCAACAACGCAGAAATGCTCAGCGAGTGCGGGAGTCTGCTCGGGGAGATCGGTGGCGCTTCCTCCGCAGAGGATCATAACGTCGATCTTGTCTTTATATTCAAGAACATCGTTTACGTGGCAAACGGGAACGCCTACTGTTCCGATCTTCAATGATTCGGGAGGGCGGCGCGTAAATACTGCAGAAAGCTCCATATCGGGGTTCTGGCGGACGGCGTTTTCGATTCCGCGTCCAAGATTTCCGTAGCCGTAAATACCTATTCTGATGCTCATATTATCACCTTGCCTTTTTTGAATACACAGATATTTTAACTCACATCCTTCCCGTTGTAAAGTGAAAAATCAATAAAAATTTGCGCTTTGGGGATTTTTTTTGAAGCGTATGCAAATAATACGAAAGCGTTACTGTTATTCGCAAAAAAGGAGGAATTATGGGTAAGATCGCAGTAGTGTATTGGAGCGGTACGGGAAATACCGAAGAAATGGCAGGGGCTGTCCTTGATGGGATCTGCGAGGGCGGCAAGGAGGGTGAGCTTTACAATGTTTGTGAGTTTTCGGAGAATGATACGGAAGCCTTCGATGCCATAGCATTCGGCTGTCCTGCTACGGGAAATGAAGAGCTTGAGGAGGATGAATTTGAACCGTTTTTTTCAAAGATCGAGGATAAGCTATGCGGAAAGCGGATCGCTCTTTTCGGATCCTACGGCTGGGGCGGCGGTGAATGGATGCGGGAATGGGAAGCGAGGTGCAAAGAAAGGGGAGCAGTTCTTGCCGCAAGGAGCGTTATCTGCAACGAAGCTCCCGACGGGGGAGCTATTGATGAATGCAGAAAAATGGGTAAAGCTCTGGCACAAAATTAAAGGAAATACTTGTAAAGTGGGGCAGTATATTGTAAAATAAACAGGACTTAAATTAAGGCTTGGTTCTTTTATGGGTGTAATTTTCAATATTCAAAGATACTGCCTTCACGACGGTGACGGCATAAGAACGACGGTTTTCTTCAAGGGCTGTCCCCTGAGATGTATATGGTGTCATAATCCCGAGGGGCTTTCATCCGAGCTGTCCGTTTCGTATAACAGGGAAAAGTGTACCCTTTGCGGCCGCTGTATTCCTACCTGTTCCGCAAGGGAAATAGTTGACGGCGCTGTGATATTTGACAGAAGCAGGTGCACGTTCTGTAATAAATGCACACAGCTTTGCCTTAACAGCGCAAACGAGCTTATCGGCAAGGAGGTTAGCGCTGATGAGGTGCTCGCAGAGGCTCTTAAAGATAAGATATACTATAAGACCTCGGGAGGGGGAATAACCCTTTCCGGCGGAGAGCCCTCGATGCAGGCTGATTTTGCCCTTGAGATAATCGAAAAGGCACGCTGCGAGGGCGTAGGTGTAGCTATTGAGACCTGCGGTATGGGAAAGCGCGAGTTTTATGAAAAGGCACGGGAGCTTGGTGCAACCTTCCTTTATGATATCAAATGTATGGATCCCGAACGCCACAGAGAGCTGACGGGAGCATCAAACGAGAGGATACTTTCAAATCTTCGCTATCTTCTCAGCGAGGGGGCTGACGTAATTATCCGTCTGCCGATGATCCCCGGGATAAACGACAGAGATGAGGATATTGACGCTCTTTGCAGATTCCTTTCGGAAAACGAAGAGAGGATACGCTACGCGGAGCTGATGCCTTATCACAGCTTCGGTGTTTCCAAGGCAGAAAGGCTGGGAAAGGAAAACGTTTTCTGCGAAAAGGATGCTACCTCAGGTGACAAGGAGCGCTGGGTCTCAGCGTTTCTTGAGAGAGGCGTCAACGTAAAGCTTTCACAGTAGAATATTGAAAGACCACTTGAAAAGCAAGTGGTCTTTACTTTTATAATACAATGCTTATTTGCAACCCATTGACTATTGACGGAAAGGTAAAATAAGGGTATAATTTATATATATATTATATTTTGAGGTGATCATTATGGAAATCAAAGATATTCTCAGTAAAGTAGATCATACGGTGCTTTCTACCGTAGCAACCTGGGATGATATAAAGGCTTGCCTTGACGACGGAATCAAGTATTCCTGCGCATCCTGCTGTATACCTGCATCCTATATAAGAGAAGCTAAGGAGTATGTTGGAGACAGGATCCCGCTTTGCACGGTTATAGGATTTCCTAACGGTTATACTACAACAAGGGCGAAGGCCTTTGAAGCCGCTGATGCCGTTCTTAACGGAGCTTGCGAGATCGATATGGTCATCAATATCGGATGGCTCAAGGATAAAAGATACGACCTTATCCTCAATGAGATCAACGAGATAAAGAAGGCCTGCGACGGACGGCTCCTCAAGGTTATAATTGAAACCTGTGTCCTTACCGATGAAGAGATCGTGAGGATGGCAGAGATCGTTTCAAGGTCCGATGCTGACTTTATCAAGACCTCAACCGGTTTTTCTTCCGGCGGTGCAACGATGCGTGATATGGAGCTTTTCGTTCCCAATTTGTCGGGAGAAACAAAGATAAAGGCCGCAGGCGGTATTTCCTCTCTTGAGGATGCGGAGAGGTTCCTTGAATCCGGTGCGAGCCGTCTCGGCACCAGCAGAATAGTTAAAATAGTCAAATCAATGGAGAAAGGCGAAAAAAATGACACAAAAGACTCCTCATATTGATCTTAAGGGAAGCGATCTTGGCTTCGGTAAGACAGTTCTTATGCCCGGAGACCCCCTTCGCGCAAAATTTATAGCTGAGAATTTCCTTTCTGATGCCGTTCTTGTAAACGGAGTTCGCGGTGTTAACGGATATACGGGATATTATAAGGGCGTAAAGGTATCCGTTATGGCAAGCGGAATGGGCATGCCCTCCATCGGCATCTACAGCTACGAGCTTTACAAGTATTTCGGCGTTCAGAATATAGTACGTATCGGAAGCGCGGGTGCAATAAGCGAATCAGTTAACGTCCGTGATATAGTAGCGGGAATGGGAGCGTGTACAAATTCCGCCTTCCCGAAGCAGTATAATATGAACGGCACTATTGCTCCCATCTGCGATTTTACTCTTCTTGAGACCTGCAAAAGGGTAGCGGATCTCAGCGGAATTGAGCTTCACGTAGGTAATCTTTATTCCTCTGATACCTTCTATGATGATTCCTTCCCCTCGTCCAATTGGGGAAGGATGGGCTGTCTTGCAGTTGAAATGGAGGCGGCGGCACTTTACTGTACGGCTATGAGGCTTGGAATGAGAGCTCTTGCCATCTGCACGATCTCGGATATTCTGTATCCTCCCTTTACTGCTCTTGATGCAGACAGCCGTGAAAAGACGTTTACGCAGATGATGACGCTTGCCCTGGATTCTGCGGTAGAATACGAAGGTCTTCCCATTCTTATTCCTAAGGACTGATTATGAAAAGAGTATTTCTTATTGTTCTTGACAGCCTTGGCATCGGTGCGATGGCAGACAGCGCCGATTACGGCGATATAGGCGTCAATACCCTCAGATCTGTTTCACAGTCTGAAAAATTTAAAATAAATAACCTCAAAAAGCTCGGTCTTTTCAATATCGACGGAGTAGATTATCTTGAGGGGGCAGAGAAGCCCTTGGCGGCGTATTGCCGACTTTCAGAGCTTTCCCGCGGTAAGGATACCACCATCGGCCATTGGGAGATCGCGGGCATTGTGTCAGAAAAGCCTCTTCCCACTTACCCTGACGGGTTTCCTCCTGAGATAATTGATGAGTTTTCAAAAAAGGTAGGCAGAGGAGTTATCTGCAATAAGCCCTATTCGGGAACTGAGGTCATCAAGGATTACGGTGAGGAGCACCTGAAAAGCGGCGATCTTATCGTTTACACCTCTGCAGACAGCGTTTTCCAGATAGCCGCTCACGAGGATACCGTTCCTCTCGAGGACCTCTACGAGTATTGCAGGATCGCAAGAAGGATGCTTTCGGGAAAGCACGGTGTCGGCAGAGTTATTGCACGTCCCTTTGTCGGTGAGCCGGGCTCGTTTGTGAGAACCTCAAACCGTCACGACTTTTCCATAGAGCCTCCGAAGAAAACCATGCTTGATCTCCTCTCTGAAAAGGGACTTGATACTATTGCCGTAGGCAAGATATTCGATATTTTCGTAGGAAAGGGAATAAGCGAGCACACATATACCTCGGGAAATACAGACGGTATGGCAAAGACTCTTGAATATGCAAAGCGTGACTTCTCGGGACTTTGCTTTGTAAATCTCGTTGATTTCGATATGCTTTACGGCCACAGAAACAATATTGACGGCTACGCTGAAGCGCTTTCGGAATTTGACCGATGGCTTTCCGATTTCCTGCCGCTTCTCAGAAAGGACGACGTTCTTATCATAACGGCAGACCACGGATGTGACCCGGGATATACGCAAAGCACCGATCACTCCCGTGAGCACGTCCCGTTGCTCATCTTTGGCGGTTGCATAAAGCCTGCTGATCTCGGTACGAGAGAGGGCTTTTGCACGATAGGTAAGACTATTTGCGACTATTTTTCTGCAAATGCTGAAATTGCCGGAGAAAGCATACTTTCGGAGGTTGTCGAATGAACCGTGAAGAGCTTGTAAGATCGGCATTTGCCGCAATGCAGAATGCCTACGCTCCTTACTCCGGATATACGGTGGGAGCAGCCCTTATGACAAGGTCGGGAAAGGTATACTTGGGCTGTAATATTGAAAACGCAGCCTACGGACCCACAAACTGCGCTGAAAGAACGGCTTTCTTCAAGGCTGTCAGCGAAGGGGAGAGGGAATTTTCAATGATAGCAGTAGTAGGCGGAAAGGGCGGTAAGGTAAACAGTCTTTTCGTCCCCTGCGGAGTATGCCGCCAGGTAATGGCCGAGTTCTGCGACGGTGACTTTGAGATAATCGTGGCAGAAAATGAAAAAAATTATAAGATATTTACCCTTTCGGAGATGCTCCCTATGGGCTTTTCTCCGAAAAACATAACTGAATGAGGTTAACTATGCAGTATCATATAAAGCTTACAGAGGAGCATAAGGCAAAATATGCCATCCTCCCCGGTGACCCCGGAAGAGTAGAGAAGATCGCGGCATATCTTGAAAATGCCGTTCAGGTAGGAAATAATCGTGAATATAACTCATATCTCGGATATCTTGACGGTGAAAGGGTGCTGGTCGTTTCCACAGGCATCGGAGGTCCCTCCTGCGCCATATGTGTTGAGGAGCTGGCAAGGATCGGCGTTGATACCTTTATAAGAGTGGGCACCTGCGGAGGTATGCAGCCTGAGGTAAAGCCCGGTGACGTGGTGATTTCTACAGGTGCCATCCGTATGGACGGAACCAGCAAGGAATATATGCCCATCGAATTTCCTGCAGTTGCCGATTTTCAGGTGACGCAGGCACTTTCTGCATCTGCCGAAAAGCTTGGGTACGATCATCACATAGGTGTGGTTCAGGCAAAGGACAGCTTTTACGGTCAGCACGAGCCTGAGAGTATGCCGAACTCCGCAGAGCTTCTGGCAAAGTGGGATGCATGGAAAAGGGGCGGCTGTCTTGCCTCTGAAATGGAGGGCGCAACCCTCTTTATAGTAAGCGCCGTAAGAAAGCTCAGAGCAGGTGCCGTGTTCCATTGCGTGTGGAATCAGGAGCTTGCGGGAACCTCAATGCCCGAAAAAAGAAAAGAGGACACGAGCGCGGCCATCAAAACTGCTATCGAAGCGCTTAGAATACTTATTGCAAAGGATAAAGCATAAAAATGAAGAAGTTTTTAGTGGCTCTGCTTGTGCTTTTGCTTCTTCTGCTTTGCGGATGTGGAAAAAAGCAGCCTGAGGATACTGAGGAAACTACCGTACCCGATACCGTAACACAAAAAGAGGATGCAGACGGTACGGATGCAAAGGAGCGGATAGCCGAATTCTTTGACGGCATCTTTGAGGATCATACCGTCGAGGAAAAGGATTCGGGGGAGAAGGTCGCAGTTTTGACAGTTCCCGATTTTCAAAAGCTGTTCGAAGGTTTTTCGGAAGGTAAGGATATCAGCATCATTGATTGTATAGCTATTGCAAAGGATAATCCCGACGTGACGAAGGAGCTTTATGTAAAGCTTGAAGCGGGGGATGACGAGAACGTAAGAGAAAAGCTTGAGGATGCCTTTATTTTCGATATGCTTGTAAATTCCATCGGCTCTGTGGATATCGATCTTTCCGACCCCGCCGAGCGTACAGAAACGGAGGCAGACTGTGAGAATGATTAAAGCTTTGGCGGTTTTTCTTGCCTTCGTAATGCTGTTTTTGTCCTTTCCTGTAACGGCTGCAGATACGAAGGACGTAAATATTCATTACATCGAGCAGACCAACAACTACATAAACGGCGGACTTGATTCTGCAGCATACGGCGATTATCTCTATTCCTACGAAGAGTTCAGGGATAAGCTTAGCGAAAGTGAGCTTTATATTGCCTGCTCTCTTCTTGCCGATGCAACCGTGGACGTGAACTTTGATCCGGAGATCGAGGATTATATCGAAACCATTTCCAATATGATCGCTATATCGGAAAGCGAGAATCCCAACGATATAAGCGCCCAAAAGGAGCTTGATCATCTCAAGGGCGGCGGCGATTACGTAATGGATGCCATCTCACTTTGCGTTGACGCCTATTCCTTGACCTCAGAGTTCGTTGATGACGATACGGTAAAGCTCCTTTCCGACGTTATTTCGGGAGTCGACGACGTCTGCGACAGCGCCGAATCCGCGGTGAAGCTTATAAGCAATATCGAAACTGCAACGGAGCAGTACGCAAGATACGACGTGATCCTGCAGGATATAGAAAAGAATTCCACGGGCGATCTGAATAAAGCGGCGGCGCTGATGAGAAAGCATATGAATTCTCTCTACAACTACGCTCTCAGTCAGTACTGCGAGTATGCGGAGCAGGGGATTTGTGATATAGGTGAAACCATTTTTGATTTCGGCACCGAGGACTTTATAAACAGCCTGCCCAAGGAAGACCGTGAAGTATTTGAAATGTACGATAATTTCAATATTCTCAAGGATGCCTTTGAGCTTGGGGCTGAGGGCTCTCTGTTTTTGGGAAACGTTATCCTGAATACAGAGGATATGGCAAAAAGGATAAGGGAGATCATAGCAGTTTCCGAGCTGAACGACGTTCTTGAGGCGGCGGCTCTCAAGGATAAGGAGAGCTTTCTTCTCGCATATGAAGACGGCGAGGCGACGGAGGATCTGTGTGATAAGTATCTTTCCACGGTTGATTATATTTTTTCAAACAGAAGAAGGGGAGAATACTGCTTCTACAGCCTGATGAAAAACGATCTCGGGCTTATCTCCTTCTTTGCCGACGACAAGGAGCTTGACGGTTGGTACGAAAAGCTTCTCCGTTTCCTGAGTGAGAGAGAGCTTTGGGTCGATAAGGTCAGCTACGATCCCGAGTGTCTTGAGATCCACAGATACGAGGTCTTTTCCGGAGTTGCAGATACCTGGGAGGAGGCAGAAGCATATTGCCGCAGTCTCGGCGGTCATCTTGTGACCATCGGCGGCTATGAGGAAAATATGCACGTCTATAATCTCATGAAAGAAGCGGGCTACGAGAGCGCGTATATCGGTCTTTATGAAACCTCCGCCGGCGCCTGGAGATGGTGCAACGGCGAGACCGTTATCTATACCAATTGGGGCGGATCCGAGCCCACTAATGAGGGCGGTGACGAGGACTACGGTATGTTCTATTTCAAGTTTACAGACGGAAGCTGGAATGACGGAGATTTCGATAACACCGTAAACGGCGGTAAAGCCTTTATATGCGAATGGGATGAATAATAAAAAAGGTCTGTCACGTTTTGTGACAGACCTTTTCAGTTAAGAGATAAGAGAGAAAAGAGAAGAGCTTCTGCAGAAATTCGCCTGAAGGCGAATTATCAGCTGAACATAGAATCGTATTTTTCTTTTTTGTTTTTTTCTTTTTTCCTTGTGGATGAGGCAACGGCAAAGATCGCGGCAAAGATTCCGTAAAGGACTAAAAAAAGAGTCATTGCGATGATAGTCTGTGCGCCGCTTGCGATAAATCCTCCGCAAAGCACTACCACTACGAAATAAAGAGCGGCCGTTGCAAGGAAATGGAGACCGAGCTTTGCACCGAGGGATGCCTTTTTGCTCCCGAGAAGCAGGTTAGCAAAAGCAAGCACGACGGAAAAGGCAAGAAAGAGAAGGATCCATTTCAGTGTGGGGATAAATGCCTTGTTTGCAGAAGAGAGAAGGGTGCCTGCTATGTATGAAATGACTGTTATGACCGTGAAGATCAGACAGCCGCTTTTGATCGTATCAAGTATTAAAGAGCGCTTATTCATAAAATACCTCTGAAAAAATAATGCACTACTATAATATCACGATTCTCTCCGTATTTCAAGGCTATTTTTAAACTTTGCAGGGTAACAAAAATGAATAAATGAGTGAATATTTATAGTGTATATTCATTGACATCTATCAGGGTTTTTGATATAATGTAAAATAAGTATAAATATGGGTTTCTATGCCCTCAAAACTATAATAACGGAGATAATTATGACCAGAAGAGAAAGCAGAATCTGCGTTTTTGAGTTGCTTTATGAAGCAGACTTTCACAAGGACATCGATCCTCTGGAGGTTTACGACCGCTCACTTTCCTCAAGAGAAGCAAAGGGAAGCGAGTTTGCAAAGAGCCTCTTTACTCTTTGCGCTCTGAATATTGCAGAGATCGATAAGATCATAAGCGAGTCAGCAGAAAACTGGAAGCTTTCCAGAATGACCGCCGTTACAAAGGCAATCCTCAGAATGGCAGTGGGTGAGATGCTCTATACAGAAGTTCCTCCCAAGGCCTGCATCAACGAGGCGGTTGAGATCTCAAAGGTATACGACGAGGGTAAGGCCCCCCGCTTTATCAACGGCGTTCTCAATAAGATCGCAAGAGCCTGCGGAAAGATCGCGGACGGTGAGTAAGTTGTCAGAGGTATTTCTCGGTATAGATACCAGCAACTATACGACCTCCGTTGCAGTCGTTGACCGCGACGGAAACGTATTGGCAAACCTGAAAAAGCTCCTTCCCGTAAAGGAAGGGGAGCGGGGACTGAGACAGAGTGACGCGGTTTTCCACCATACGGTTCAGCTTCCGCTTCTTTTTGAGGCGGCGAAGGAGTTTACCGAGGGGCGAAAGATCGTTGCCGTCGGCGTATCTATGCGTCCCACGGACAGAGAGGGCTCTTATATGCCTTGCTTTCTTGCGGGAGCCTCTGCGGCAGGGGGACTTTGTCTCGGAGCGGAATGCAGGCAGTACGGCTTTTCCCATCAGTGCGGACATATAATGGCAGCACTTTACTCCTCGGAATCACAGCACCTTATCGGCAAGCCCTTTGCGGCATTTCACGTTTCCGGCGGTACTACTGACATTCTTCTCTGTACACCGGGAGAGGGTGAGCGCCCCTTCACAGTCGAGCGTGTAGGCGGAACTCTCGATATTAACGCAGGACAGGCGATCGACCGTGCGGGAGTATATATGGGGCTAAAGTTTCCTGCGGGTGCCTTTCTTGAGCGCCTTGCCCGTGAGTATTCGGGAAAGCCAAAAAGGGAAAAGATCTGCGTAAAGGGTCTTTCCTGCAATCTTTCGGGGCTTGAAAACAAAGCGTCGGCTATGTACGACAACGGTGCATCCCGTGAAGAGGTTGCGGCATTTGTTATAGACTTTATAAAAAGAACACTTATAAGGCTTACGGAGAATCTCCGTGAGGAGTATAAGGACATTCCTATAGTATATGCCGGCGGCGTAATGAGCTGCGGCATAATAAAAGAGGAGCTTTCGGGATTCGGCTCGTTTGCTCTTCCGGCTTTTTCTGCAGACAATGCGGCAGGAACGGCTCTGCTTGCAAGAAAAGCATATCTTAAAGAAATATAAAAAGGAGGCGCCTATGGATATAAGTGCTATGCGTTTTCTGTCGGCGCTGACCGTTACGGAGCTTAATCAATACGTAAAGGATCTTCTTGATCTGAATCCTCCGCTGACGGATATATACGTCAAGGGCGAGATATCAAACTATAAGGCACATTCCTCAGGCCATCTGTATTTTACCCTGAAGGATGAGGGCAGTGCTTTGAAGTGCGTAATGTTTCGCGGCAGTGCTTATTCCATGACCTTCCGACCTGAAAACGGAATGAAGGTAACGGCTCACGGAAGGATATCCTCCTTCGTTCGTGACGGAGCGTATCAGCTCTATTGCGATTCTATGGAGCCGGACGGAGTGGGCTCGCTCTATATCGCCTTTGAGCAGCTGAAAAAGAAGCTGGAGGCAGAGGGGCTTTTCGCTGAATCAAGAAAGAAGCCTCTGCCGAAGATCCCTGCAAGGGTGGGAGTTGTAACCTCGCCCACGGGTGCCGCCGTAAGAGATATAATAAACGTTTGTAAACGCCGCTTCCCCTATGCAGAGATCATCGTTTATCCTGCACTCGTTCAGGGAGAGGGAGCTGTGGCAAGCGTTACGGCGGGAATCGAATTTTTTAATAAACGAGCTCTTTGCGACGTTCTTATCGTAGGCCGCGGAGGCGGATCCATTGAAGATTTGTGGGCATTTAACTGCGAGCCCGTGGCAAGAGCGGTGGCAGCGTCAAGGATCCCCGTAATTTCTGCGGTGGGTCACGAAACTGACTTTACGATCTGCGACTTCGTTGCAGACAGAAGAGCCCCAACCCCCAGTGCTGCGGCAGAGATCGCAGTACCCGATATATTGGAGCTCAAGCATAAATTTAACAATATAATATCAAGGGAAAGCGCAATACTTACGAAGCGCTTTGAGTATCTCAGAGATCATCTCAGAAGGCTCGAGCGCTCCCGCCCTCTTCTTTCTCCCATGAATACGATCGAGGATAAAAGAATGACCGTGGCTTCTGTTCAGGACAGACTCGAGCTTTGCGTGGGTCATATAATCGAAAAAAAGAGAGCGCAGCTTTCCGGCACGGCGCAGGCACTTAACGCCCTGAACCCTCTCGCGGTGCTCAGCCGCGGATATTCGGCAGTTTTCGATAATGAGGGCAGGGTGGTAAAAAGCGTAAAAGATACGGAGATCGGTAAGACAATTGCCTTAAAGCTGTCTGACGGATCAATTTCTGCAATTGTCAAAGAGGTTAACGATGGATAAGGATAAGATTCAGGATATGAAATTTGAGGAGGCGCTGAAGCGACTCGAGGAAATAGTACGACTTCTTGAGGGCGGTCAGTCCCCCCTCGATCAGTCCCTTGAGCTTTACGAGGAGGCGGTAGCCCTCGTAAAGGTATGTAACGCAAGACTTGACACGGCTCAGCAGAAGGTAACGATGCTTGGAGCTAGTGATATCACGGAGGATAACTGATATGAGTTCTCTTAAAGAACGGCTTTCTTATAACGCAGAGTTTATTGAAAAAACTCTTGATAAGCTTCTCTCAAAGGATAAGCTTAACGGCGGTAATATGGCTGAGGCTATGAGATACGCCACCCTCGGCGGAGGCAAGCGCATCAGAGCTTTTCTTGCTATTGAGTTTTGCCGTCTCTTCGGCGGAGACGAGGAGAGAGCTGCCTATTATGCATCCGCTGTTGAGATGGTTCACGCTTATTCTCTCGTTCACGACGATCTTCCCGCAATGGATAATGACGATATGAGAAGAGGAAAGCCCTCATGCCATAAGGCGTTCGGCGAATCCTGCGCGCTTCTTGCGGGAGACGCTCTTCTTACCTACGCCTTTGAGGTATGTGCTTCGGCTCCTCTTTCTTCGGAGAAGAATGCACTCGCAGTACGAACTCTTGCAAAATGTGCGGGAGCTGCCGGTATGTGCGGCGGACAGGAGCTTGACCTTATGCTTGACTGCCCCGATTACGAGTCCCTGAAGAAGCTCCATTACCTGAAAACGGGCGAGCTTATTTGTGCGGCGGCAACTCTCGGCTATATCGCATCCCCCTTGGAATACGACAGCGCTACGGCTGAAAGAATTGCAGACTACGCTCTTTCCCTCGGTCTTGCATTTCAGATAGAGGACGATCTTCTTGACGTAAGATCCACCACCGAGGAGCTGGGTAAGCCCGTAGGAAGCGACGAAAAGAACGGAAAGAAGACTGTCCTTTCCTATATGTCTGTTGAAGAAGCAGATGCAGAGGCAAAGCGTCTCAGCACTCATTCTGCAGGTCTTTTCGCAGATATGGAGGGCGGAGAGGTGGTTTCCGAGCTTCCCGTTTATCTCCTTTCAAGAAAAAAATGAGAATAGATACTTTTCTTGCAGAGCGCGGACTTGCCAAGAGCCGCAGCTTTGCAAAAACGCTCCTTGACGAGGGCTTCGTTACGGTGAACGGAAGGGTGGTTAAAAAGGCCTCCTTTGACGTTTCGGACGTTGACGAGGTATGCGTTACGGGAGCTCCGTACAGCTACGTAAGCCGCGGAGGAGTAAAGCTTGAGGGGGCGCTGAACGCCTTTTCCCTGGACGTTTCGGGAATGATATGCGTTGATATCGGCGCATCAAGCGGCGGCTTTACCGATTGCCTTCTCAAAAGAGGTGCGCGGAGGGTCTATGCCGTCGATTCGGGCTCGGATCAGCTTGACCCTATCCTTCGGGACGACGAAAGAGTTGTTAATATCGAAAATTATAACGCAAGAAATCTGACGGCTGCGGATCTCGGTGAGGTCTGCGATATTGCCGTTACAGACGTGTCCTTCATTTCCCAGACTCTTATAATTCCCGCGGCGGTGAAGGTTTTGAAAGACGGCGGACTTTACGTCAGCCTCATAAAGCCACAGTTCGAGTGCGGAAAGTCGGGACTCGGCAAGGGCGGTATAGTCAAAAGCAAAAAAATAATGGCAGAGTCGGTGAAAAAGGTTATCGGCTGTGCTGAGTCCTTCGGTCTCGGATGCCGCGGACTTATCAAATCGCCCATTCAGGGCGGCGACGGAAACTGCGAGTTTCTTATGGTCTGTGTTCTCGGAGGTGAGAGCACCGTAGATGAAAAAGCTGTAAAGGAGGTAGTCGGAATTTGAAAAAGCTTGTTTTTGTTTTGCCGAATAAGGAAAAGCAGAAAGCCATCGAGGCGGCTGAAGGCATTTGCCAAAAGATCCTTTCCTGGGGATATGATGCAGAGATTTCTGCAATGCCCGAAAACGCTCTCGAAGCCCGTTCTTTGGAACGTGCCGATTATCTCGTGGTCCTCGGCGGTGACGGCTCGATAATACAGGTCGCCCGCGCAACGACGGAGCTTAACATCCCCATCGTAGGCATCAATTACGGTAAGGTGGGATATATGGCGGTTCTCGGCGGCGAGGAGGCTGACGAGCTTCGGGATATTCTTGCGGGAAATCATATCGTGCAGAAGCGAATGATGCTCGACGTTGATATTATCAAGGGCGACAGGAGCGTCCGCTCCTTCAGCCGCGCTCTTAACGAGGCGGTGGTATCCAACGGCCCCATCCCTCATCTCGTAGAGTTCGATCTTTATTGCGACGGAAATCTCTGTCAGCATATCCGCTCCGACGGAATCATTATTGCAACCCCCACGGGCTCCAGCGCTTATTCCATGTCTGCAGGCGGACCGGTGATGGATCCGTCCCTCTCCTGTATCTGCGCAACGCCCATTTGCCCCCATCATTTAAACTCCCGTCCCGTGATCTTCGGCGGCGATTCAGTTCTTGAGATAAAAAACGCCCGCTGCCGCAACAATTACATCTACCTGTCAGTAGACGGTAAAGAGGTGTTTGAGATCGGCGAGGGAGACGTTGTACGTATAGCAAAGAGCAAATATACAGCATCCATAGTATCGCAAAAGAACAACAGCTTTATTGAAGTGCTTAATTCTAAACTTTCATATCAGTGATCGGAGAAGAAATGAAAAGCAGAAGACAGAATGTTATTCTCAGTATAATCGAAAGCCGTGACGTTGAAACCCAGGAGGAGCTTATCGACGCGCTCCGAAGCGAGGGCTTTAACGTTACTCAGGCAACTGTTTCAAGAGATATAAGAGAGCTGAAGCTTACAAAGGTAACTGCGGAAAACGGAAAATATAAGTACGTTCTTCCCGGCGTTAAAAAGGCAATGGCTCGCAGTCACGTTTATTCGACCATATCGGCATCGGTCATCAGCGTAGAATGCGCTATGAATACCGTTGTAATAAAAACCTATCCCGGAATGGCACCTGCGGTGGCTACGGGAATCGATTCCCACGCAATTGAAGGCGTTGTAGGCTGTATTGCCGGCGATGACACGATCTTCGTTGCCGTTGATTCCATAGAAAACGCAAATAATGCCAGAAGAGAGATAAGAAAGCTTATCGAAGCATAAGAGAAAGAGAGGTGCCCATATGCTTAAAGCATTGTCAATACAGAATATAGCCGTTGCTAAAAATCTGAATATCGATTTTTTTGACGGATTTACTGTTCTGACAGGTAAAACGGGTGCGGGAAAATCTGTAATTATAGACAGTATAGCTCTTCTTCTCGGTGCTAAAGGTCAGCGCGATCTTATCCGTCAGGGTGAAAGAACGGCGTCCGTAACAGCGGTTTTTGACGGAACGCCCGGAGATGGCGGCTTTGACGAAAACGGAGAGCTTACGATCGAGCGAACTCTTTCTCAGGACGGCAGAAGCACGGTTAAGATAAACGGAAAAAGCGCGTCTCTTTCCGCAATGAAGGAAACGGCGGTAAGGCTTCTTGCACTTCACGGACAGAATGATACCGTGTCCCTTTACGACCGCGGGGAGCATATAATCCTTCTTGACGGCTATGCCGATTGCCAGGATGACGTTCTTGCATACGGGGAGATATATTCAGAGCTTTGTGCCAAAAAGAGCGAGATGGCAGAGCTTGAAAGATCCCTTGAGGACAGATCTATGATGACGGATATTCTTAAATATCAGATATCCGATATCGAAAAGGTAAGGATACAGGATCCCGCCGAGGAAGAAAAGCTTGAAAAGCTCAGAACGAAGATAAAGAGCCTTGAGCACGTAACGAAAAATGCAAATCTCGTGTACCGCGCTTTGGCTCCCGGAGAAAAGGGCGCAAGCGCCGCGTATCTTCTTGAAAGAGCGTCGTCTGCCCTTCGCCAGCTTTCCGAGGTTATGGACAACGCCGAAGAGCTTGCCATGCGGCTCGATGAATACAGATACGAGCTTATAGACATTGCGGAGCAGGCAAGAGACGTTATCGATTCGGATGAAGTTGCCGATCCGGAAAAGCAGCTCGATATAATCGAGTCACGCCTTGCGGCTTTCCAGCGACTTAAAAAGAAGTACGGAGGAAGCCTTGAGGACGTTATCGCCTTCAGAGACGACGCTAAAAGAAAGCTTCGCGATCTTGAGGGCGGCGAGGACCGTATGGAGGAGCTGAGGCTTGAATATCGCATCCTTGCGAAAAAAGCGACGGCGGCGGCTGATATAATCAGCGAAAAAAGAAGAGAAGCGGGAGGGCGCCTTGCCGGGGAGGTAATGGCGACCTTGAAAAGCCTTGATATGCCGAAGGTTCGTTTTTTTGTGGATATAAGGAAAACACAGGGGGAGGATAAGTTCAACTCCCGCGGAACCGACGAGGTGGATTTCACCGTTATCACAAACCCCGGCGAGGAGGCACAGCCTCTTTATAAGATAGCCTCGGGCGGCGAGCTTTCAAGAATAATGCTTGCTCTCAAGTGTGCACAGACTAAGAAGTCAGCCCAGTCAACGGTTATTTTTGACGAGATAGATACGGGAGTTTCCGGCGGCACTGCCGAGCGCATCGGTATGAAGCTTCGGGCTCTCGCTGAAAATATACAGGTCATATGCGTTACCCACTCTGCTCAGGTATCGGCCCACGCCGACAATCATTATCTCATCGAGAAAAATGAGGTGGAGGGCAGAATGGAGAGCTCCGTGCGCACCCTTGACGGTGAGGAGAGGGTGGCAGAGCTTGCCCGCATCATTGGCGGTATCAACGTGACCGAGATGCAGTACTCGGCAGCCCGTGACCTGCTTAAAAAGAATTAATAAATATTAACATAAAAAAAGGAGAGCTGCTAAAATTGCAGCAACAAAGAACAATGAGCTTGTACCAGGAATTTATCGACAGAGGAATGCTTGCGCAGGTAACCGATCCCGAAAAGGTAAAGGACCTGCTTGATAATCAGAATATCACATTCTATATCGGCTTTGACCCCACGGCAGACAGCCTTCATATCGGTCACTTCATTCAGATGAAGGTCATGGCACATATGCAGATGGCAGGACACCGTCCCATCGCAATTTTCGGCGGCGGTACCGCAATGGTAGGCGACCCCTCCGGTAAGAACGATATGAGAAAGATGCTCACAAAGGAAGAGATCGCTCATAACATCGACAATTTCAAGGTTCAGATGGGTAAATTCATCGACACCTCCGACGGAAAGGCTATCTTCGTAAACAACGGCGATTGGCTTCTCGATCTCAATTACATCGACTTCCTTCGTGAGGTTGGTCCTCACTTCACAGTAAACCGTATGCTTGCGGCTGAGTGCTACAAGTCCAGAATGGAAAAGGGTCTCACATTCCTTGAATTCAACTACATGATCATGCAGTCCTACGACTTCTTCCGTCTCAACCAGGATTACGGCTGTATCCTTGAGACAGGCGGCGACGACCAGTGGTCCAACATCATCGGCGGCGTAGAGCTCGTTCGCCGTAAGACAGGTAAGGAAGTATACGGACTTACCTTCAACCTCCTTCTTACGAGCGAGGGCAAGAAGATGGGTAAGACAGAAAAGGGCGCACTCTGGCTTGACCCCGTAAAAACTCCTCCTTACGATTTCTTCCAGTACTGGAGAAATATCGACGATGCAGACGTTATCAAATGTATGAAGATGCTCACCTTTATGCCCCTTTCCGAGATCGCAGAGTACGAGAAGCTTGAGGGCGCTGAGCTCAACCGCGCAAAGGAGCGTCTTGCATGGGAGGTAACAAACATCATCCACGGCAAGGAAGAGGCTGATAAGGCTCTTGAGACTGCAAAGACTGTATTTGCAGCAGGCGGAGTCAGCGCTGATATGCCTACAACAACACTTACAGACGAGGATTTCACAGACGGTAAGATCCTCGTATCCGATATGCTCGTTAAATCCAAGCTTGCTCCCTCCAAGGGCGAGGCTAAGCGTATCATCACAGGCGGCGGTGTTCTTGTGGGTGACGTTAAGGCTGAGGGCTTCAACGCTTCTGTAAGCGTTGAGGAGTTCGGCGAGGAAGGCGTTATCGTAAAGAAGGGTAAGAAGACCTTCCACAGATTTATTAAGGGTTAATGTATAAATATCTGCTTTTTGATGCCGATAACACTCTTCTGGATTTTGACCTGGCTGAGAGGGAAGCGCTGAGAGAAACGCTTCTTCTCTCTCCTCTCGGCTTTTCGGAGGAGATCCATAAAAGATACCACGTTATAAACGATCTTGAGTGGAAAAAGCTTGAGCGGGGTGAAACAACACGCGAAAAGCTCCGTATCGACAGATTTGCAAATCTTTACCGTGAATTTGGTATGGACGGTGAACTTTACGGTTCCGAAACTGCCGATATCTATACCGGTATGCTTTCGCAGCAAGGTCAGCTTATAGAAGGTGCCGAGGAAGTACTCAGCCGCCTTTCAAAGAAATACGATTGCTATATCGTGACAAACGGTATAACAGAGGTGCAGAAGTCACGTATGGCAAGAACGCCTCTTGAAAAGTATATAAAGCACTCCTTTATTTCCCAGGAAATGGGCTGTGCGAAGCCGTCCCCATTATTCTTTGAAAAGGTATTTGAGTATATCGGTGACGGCGACAGATCAAGGTATCTCGTTATCGGAGATTCTCTCACCTCCGATATTGCGGGAGCCTGTGCCGTAGGTATCGACTCCGTATGGCTTTCCTTTAGAGAGTCCTCTGTTCCTACGTACCGTATTGAGAAGCTTACAGAGCTTTTCTCGATTCTTGATTAACGAAAGGTCGGTATTTTATGTATAAGAAATATATAGATTTTCTCACAGATGCGGATATATCCTTTTTAAGGGATGAGCCTATGAGTCGCCACACCTCCTTTCGTATCGGAGGTCCCTGCGATCTTTTCGTAGCCCCCGAGGGAGCTGACAGCTTCAGAGATGCATATGATGCAGCTATAAAGGCAGGCCTTCGCACCTATATTCTCGGCAGGGGAAGTAACGTACTCTTTTCCGATGAAGGCTTCAGGGGAGTGGTTATATCCACGGAGAATCTCAACGGCGTTACCGTTGAGGGAAATACTCTTATAGCGGAGGCAGGTGCATCCTTTACTCACATTGCGGCAGTTGCCCGTGATGCGGGTCTTACGGGTCTTGAATTTGCATACGGTATCCCCGGCTCTGTGGGCGGTGCCGTGTTTATGAACGCAGGTGCCTACGGCGGTCAGGTGTCCGATTGCCTTGAGAGCAGTACGGCCTTTGACCCTGTAAGCGGTCATATTATCTGTACTGAGGGCGCGGATCACGAATTCGGCTACAGAAGCAGCATTTATAAAAAGAATCCCGAGAGAGTTATCCTTTCTGCAACCTTTGAGCTTAAAGAAGGAAATAAGGACGAGATCCGTGCCTATATGGAAGATATTATGGGTCGCAGACGTGATAAGCAGCCCCTTGAATATCCCTCTGCGGGAAGCGTCTTCAAGCGTCCCGAGGGCTATTTTGCAGGTCAGCTCATTGAAGAGCAGGGACTAAAGGGCTACACCGTGGGCGGAGCTCAGGTCTCCGAAAAGCACGCAGGCTTCATTATCAACCGCGGCGGCGCTACAGCTAAGGACGTTCTTGAGCTTATCGCACATATTCAGAAGACGGTCAACGATGCTTACGGTGTTATGCTTGAATGTGAGGTAATCTCAGTAAAATGACGGGATCATATTCAAAGAGCGCAAAGGAAGCGCTTATCGAAAGCACTGAAAAGAGAAAAAAGTGCTGTGCGAGAATGCTCTCCGATATGCTGCTTCTTTGCGAAAACGAAAGCGCTGAGGACAGGGCTGAAAGAATAGCTAAGGCACCGGAGCACTTCAAATGTGCTTCCTGCTTTTCCCACTTTCTCAAGGGCCTTTTCGTAAATTACGGTAACGTGACCAATCCGGAAAAATCCTACCATCTTGAGCTTTCCTTCAAAAGTGAGGGTGAAAGAGATGCTGTCGGCGAGGTGCTTTTGGAGAACGGAATGCCAATGAAGGCGACCAAGAGAAAAAACAGGTATCTGCTTTATATTAAGGACAGCACGCAGATCGAGGATTTTTTCGCAGTTATCGGCGCAAACCGTCTTGCCTTCGATCTTATGAATTCCAAGATCGTAAGAGAGGTGAGAGGCGATGCAAACCGTCAGATGAACTGCGATATGGCAAATATCAAAAAGACCTTGTCTGCGGCGGGAAAGCATATAGAAATAATCGGAGAGCTGAAAAACAGCGGAGCGATCATCCGTCTGCCCGCGGATCTCCGTGAAACTGCAGATCTCAGATTTGAAAACACTCAGGCTTCAATGGCGGATCTCGGTCTTCTTCATAATCCTCCCATTTCAAAATCGGGTGTTAAGCACAGGCTTGATAAGATCGTAGATTTCTTTGAAGAATTAAAAGAAAAAAATTAAAGTAAAGGAGTGCGGCAAATGGCAGATTTCGTTCATCTTCATCTTCACAGTGAATACAGCCTTCTTGACGGCGCTTGCCGCATTTCCGATATACCGAAGGCGGCAAAGAAAGCAGGACACTCAGCCTGCGCTATCACCGACCACGGAGTTATGTACGGCGCCGTTGCCTTTTATAAGGCTTGCATCAAAGAGGGAATAAAGCCTATCATCGGGTGCGAGGTGTACTGCGCCAACGGCTCACGCCTTGATCGCGAGAGCACCGCAGACGGCCACTCCAGCCACCTCGTTCTTCTTTGCAAGAATGAGAAAGGCTATAAAAACCTCATTTCTATGGTTTCTGAGGCGTTTCTCAACGGCTTTTACGTAAAGCCGAGGATCGATACAGCGCTTCTCCGAGCTCATTCGGAGGGCCTCGTAGCCCTTTCCGCCTGCCTTGGAGGATATATTCCGAAGAGGATAGTTGCAGGCGACTACGACGGAGCCGTAGCTTATGCTCTGGAAATGAAGGAGATCTTCGGGGATGATTTTTACCTTGAGGTGCAGGATCACGGTCTTGAGGATCAGAGCTTTGTAAATGAAGCGCTGTACCGCCTGTCCGATGAGCACGGTATCCCCCTCGTTGCTACAAACGACGTTCATTACCTTAACCGCGAGGACAGCGAAGCCCAGGCTATACTTATGTGTATCCAGACGGGTAGCTGTATCAACGACGGAAAGCCCATCGGCTTTGAGACCGATGAGTTTTACTATAAATCCACCGAGGAGATGGAGCGGCTGTTTTCGTCCCATCCCGAGGCTTTGGAAAACACGAAAATAATCGCAGAAAAGTGTAACTTTGATTTCGAGTTCGGTCACACCTATCTGCCTTCCTATAAATGTCCCGACGGCCTTACACCTGAGGAGTATCTCAAAAATATTACCTATGAGGGACTTGTAAGTAAGGTAGCGGACAAATATATCGACTATTCCCGACACACGGAGAGCGAATATAAAGACAGGATAGAGTACGAGCTGTCAGTGATCGCCAAAATGGGATACAGCCAGTATTTTCTCATAGTTTGGGACTTCGTTCATTATTCGAAGTCTGTGGGAATACCCGTTGGTCCCGGCCGAGGAAGCGGCGCGGGAAGCCTCGTTGCTTATCTTATCGGTATCACCGATATCGATCCCCTTACCTTCGATCTTCTTTTCGAAAGATTTCTCAATCCCGAGCGAGTCAGTATGCCTGACTTTGATATCGACTTCTGCTATGACAGAAGAGACGAGGCTATCGAGTACGTGAGAAATAAGTACGGCGACGATCATACGGCTCAGATTATCACCTTCGGTACGATGGCGGCACGAGCCGTTGTGCGCGACGTGGGAAGAGCACTCGGTATGCCCTACGGCGAGGTAGACGCCGTTGCAAAGCTTATTCCCAGAGAGCTTAACATCACTCTGGACGAGGCTCTGAAAACAAAGGAGCTCCACGAGGCGTATATCTCATCCCACGACACGAGAAAGCTTATTGACCTGAGCCGCGCCCTTGAGGGAATGCCGCGCCACGCATCGACCCACGCGGCAGGCGTTGTAATTACGGAGCGTCCCCTCACCGATCACGTGCCTCTTGCAAAAAATAACGGCATTGCCGTTACTCAATTCGATATGACCACGGTGGCAGAGCTTGGTCTTTTAAAGTTCGATTTCCTTGCTCTTCGATATCTGACAATAATCGACTCATGTGAAAAGCTGATACGGGAAAAGGATCCCTCCTTTTCTCTTGCATCCGTTGGCTTTGATGATAAAGCTACCTATCAGCTTATCTCTAAGGGAGCAACGGACGGCGTATTTCAGCTTGAGTCGGGCGGTATGAAGCAGATGCTTTGTCAGCTTCGCCCTGAGTCCATTGACGATATTATTGCGGCAATAGCCCTTTACCGTCCCGGCCCCATGAGCTCCATACCGAAGTATATTGAAGCCCGCCATTCCGGGAAAAAAGGTGAATATTCATCGCCCCTTCTTGCACCCATTCTTGATTCCACCTACGGCTGTATCGTGTATCAGGAGCAGGTAATGCAGATATTCCGGTCTGTTGCAGGATATTCTCTCGGTCACGCGGATATCGTCCGCCGTGCTATTTCAAAAAAGCACGCCGACGAGCTGATGCGTGAGAAGGATGCCTTTATCAGCGGAGCAGGCGAGCGCGGCCTTTCAAAAAAGGACGCCGAAAAGCTCTTTGAGGATATTGCAGACTTTGCAAACTACGCATTTAATAAAAGCCACGCCGCGGCATATGCCGTAACGTCCTACAGAACGGCATACCTTAAAGCTCATTATCACCTTGAATATAACTGTGCTCTTATTACGTCAGTTCTCGGAAGTCCCGATAAGATTTCGGAGTATCTTGCAGAGTGTCAGAAGAGGGGGATCAGTATCCTTCCTCCCGACGTAAACCGCAGCCGCGCAGATTTTCGCGCCGAGAACGGAGCGATCCGCTTCGGACTTGCAGCCCTTAAGAATATAGGAGTCTCCTTTATTAACGAGCTGGTCAGGGAAAGAGAAGAGGGCGGAGAATTCTCCGATTTTGACGATTTTCTCTCCCGCACGGAAAAGCTCGGTATCAATAAGCGTCAGATGGAGGCGCTTATAAAGTCAGGTGCTCTCGACTCTCTGGGCGTTTACAGAAGCCGCCTTCTTGCAGTTTATGAAACGCTTCTTGAAAAGTCGGGACCCTCACAGCTTGAAGGTCAGCTTGATTTCTTCTCTATGGTTTCGGAGGAGGAGCTGAAGATGCCGAAAACGGAGTTCCCCGAGATACCTGAGTTCTCAACTCAGGAAAAGCTCCGTCTGGAAAAGGAAGCCTCGGGAATGTTCCTTTCAGGTCATCTTCTCGACGATTACAGCGAAAACGTAAAGCTCTTGAAGCCTGACTCCATCGGTGCCGTAATCCGCTCCTTTACTGAGGAGGATGAAGGGAAGTACCGAGACGGTCAGCAGGTGTGCGTCTGTGCAACCGTTGTATCCCGAACCAATAAAACGACGCGAAACGGTGATCATATGGCATTCGTCACGGTCGAAGACGGGACAGGCTCCGTTGAGATCGTGGTTTTCCCAAAGGTTCTTTCAAAGCTCGGTCATCTTCTCACGGTGGACAGCCCCGTTTCTATCACGGGAAAGATATCGGCAAAGGACGATGAGGATCCTAAGATCCTGATGAATGACGGCGCGTTTCTATCCCAAAACGGAAAAGCTCCCTCGTTCCCAAGATCCAGAGCCCCGAAGCCTCCGAAAAAGGATATAAGGGATCTGAAGCTTTATCTGAAGGTGCCCGGTGCAGATTCGGAGGAATTTCGGCGTGTAAGCGCATTTCTTTCGATATTTCGTGGAACCGTTCCCGTTGTTCTTTACGATTCGCAGACGAAGAAGTATTCCGCGCTCAAGGGCAGCGGAGCGGCGGTGAACGAGTTTACAGTCAACGAGCTTCGCGAGATACTTGGAGACGAAAACGTTGTGATCAAATAAGCGCTTTGTAAACTTTTTCGTATTTTCACAGTAAGTTCACAATTTTAGCATATAATCAAATCAATTCTAAGATACGGAGGCAGATATGTCCGATATCAGAAATAAAAACAACAATGAAACGGAAGAATCCGAGAAGAAGGAAAAGGTGCTGGCGATACTTGCCATTATCGGCAAGGTATCCCTCCGCGTTCTTTCCTACGTGATGAACGTTCTTCTCACCCTGATGCTTATAGGCACCACCTGCGGAATAATCATCGGTACGGTTTTCTGTATTTATATAAAGAACTACGTAGATCCCGAGGTGGATTCCTCACTTTTTGCGGCGGCAAGTGCCGATACCACAACAAGACTCTATTATATGGATTACGAGGATGAGGATGCCCGCATCAACGAGGACGGAACCCCCGTTGAGCTTGAGGATCAGCGTCTTTACAGCACGGATAACAGTATATGGGTATCCTATGAGCAGATGCCGAAGCAGCTTATAGACGCCTTCGTTTCGGTAGAGGATCACCGTTTCTTCTCCCATAACGGCGTTGACTGGAAGAGAACTGCCGGTGCCGTTCTCGGCTACTTCTTCGGAGACGGCGATTACGGCGGCTCTACCATAACCCAGCAGCTTATCAAGAACCTTACGGGTGATAACGAGGCAACGGTTCAGCGTAAGATCCAGGAGATATTCCGAGCTCTCCATCTTGAGGAGGAGATGAGCAAGGAGGATATTCTGGAGATGTACCTGAATATCGTATTCCTCGGCAATAACTGCTACGGCGTTCAGGCAGCGGCAAATACCTATTTTGATAAGGACGTCAGCGAGCTTACCGTAGTTGAATGTGCGGCTCTGGCGGGTATCGTAAAGAACCCCTCTCAGTATGAGCCGATATATCACGATATCGTTTATAAGGAAAACGAGGACGGTGAAAAGGAAGAGGTGGGAAACCGCGCCCGCCGCAGAACCGTTCTTTATACGATGAACCTTTACGGAAAGATCTCCGATAAGGAATTTGATAAGGCGTGGGATACGGAGCTTGTCCTCGCAGGAATCAATAAGTCCGAGGATGACGAGGGCTCAGATAAGCCGGCTAACGTAAACTCCTGGTATACTGACGCAGTTATCGAGGACGTTCAGAAGGCGCTTATGGAGCAGTACGGCTACACCGAATACGTTGCAAGCCTTATGATCTATACCGGCGGTCTTCAGATCTATACATGTATGGATCCCGAGGTTCAGGGCGTTATCGATGAGGTATATACCAACGACAAAAAGGAGGACGGCTATTTCCCCTATGCAACTGACGGACTTCAGCCCGAATCCTCAATGGTAATTATAGATCCTTACACGGGCGACGTTCTCGGCCTTGCGGGAGGACGAGGCGAAAAGTCTCAGTCAAGAATCCTTAACCGCGCAACTCAGGCAAAGCGTCCCGTAGGCTCAAGCATCAAGCCTATTTCCGTGTACGCTCCCGCTATCGATACGGGCGTTGCCACGATGGGAAGCGTTTACGACGACTGTCCCGTTACTACCATGAAGGACGGAACAATGTGGCCTCATAACCTTCCTGACGTGTATAACGGATATACGACCGTGCAGGATGCGCTCAGAAGATCTGTCAACACCTGCGCCGTAAAGATACTCCGTGACGTGGGAATCGAGTATTCCTTCGATTTCTTGAAGGATACGCTGAATATTGAAAGCCTTGTTGAGTCTTATACTACAGCAAGCGGATATACTATCAGCGACAAGGCTGAAGCTCCTCTTGCGCTCGGTCAGTTCTCATACGGTATTACTCTGTGGGAGCTTACAGCGGCTTACGGTATGTTCCAGAACGACGGTATTTTCTGTAAGTCCAGACTCTGGTACGAGGTTCGTGACAGCGAGGGCAACGTTATCCTCAAGAACGAGCCCGAGTATGAGATGGCCATCAGCGAGGAATCTGCCGATATCATGACTATGATGATGGAGAAGGTAGTATCAAACGGTACAGCTACCGCAGTAACTCTTGACCAGAGAGTAAACGTTGCGGGTAAGACCGGTACGACTACTGCCGACTTTGACCGTACCTTCGTAGGCTATACGCCTTACTACGTTTGCGGATGCTGGTTTGGCTACGATATGAACCAGGCTCTTTCCGATTTCGGAACAAGCCCCTCCGTTATCGTCTGGGATAAGGTAATGAATATGCTTCAGGATAAGATCGAGGCAAAGGCCGCAGCAAACGGCGAAGCTATCAAGACCTTCGATTATTCTAAGAACCTTCAGGAGGTAACCTACTGTAAGGATTCAGGTATGCTTCTCGGTGAGGCCTGTGCCCACGACCCCAGAGGCAGCCGATCTGAAAAGGGCTTCTTCACTCAGGATTCCGTTCCCACCGCAACCTGCGACGTTCACGTTCTCGTGAATTACGATAAGGTAACAAAGGCTATCGCAACCGATAAGTGTCCTAAGGAAAATATAAAGCAGGTAGCTCTTGTAAGAAATGAATCACGTCTGTTTGACTGTCAGGTAACGATCACCGATGCTCAGTATACCTACAGAAGCCTTGGAGACGTCACCAGATATCCCACATATATCGGATTTGGCTACTATTACTACGCCGTACCCGAGGGTAAGCTGGTAGGCAGAAGCTCAGGAGAAGCACAGTTCAACTGTGCGTGCGCTGCCCATCAGTAACCGAATAAAAATAAAGATCACCTCATATTCTTCTGTGAGGTGATTTTTATGTTTAAGAAGCTTGGAATGAGGATCAGGATACTTACACACAGAGTAGGATGTGTTCCTAAGATATTTCTGATAATACCCGCACTGATGCTTGCAAGCGCATTGATAATCAGACTTTCCACGGGGGGAACCCATCTTATCTATACCGTCCTCGGTGGGAGAGGGATATTTCCGGGGCCCTTTCTTTATACGGTACTGTATTCCGTAAGGCTCATACTGTTCGGTATCATATTTGCTTTTTCCGTCTTTTCATTCAGGGTGTACGACGAGCGCCTGAGAACTGTTTTGCCCTGCGTTCTGTCTGCAATAATGCTTCTTTTGGAGTATAAGCTGATTTTCGGAGGGGTAAGTCTTATTCTTGCAATTGCATTCTCCGTTCTTTGCGGATTTTTTGCTGTGGTCTCAATAGTTACGGCAAGGATAAAGTATCGGTCAGTCTCAGTAGTTATGCTTATATTCGCGCTTTTGCAGCTCATACATTTTATTCAGCTTATATCCCTTTCTGTATGTATTTAAGGGTAAAAATATTGTCTAAACCTTGACAAGAGGTTAAAGGTGAGTTATACTTATATCAGTAAAAAAATGGAGGTAAGAGACCAATGAACAAAATTAAAATTATTTCTCTCGTACTCGCAGTTATTATGTTGCTCCCTCTGATCGCTGCTTGCGGAACAAAGAATGATACTGCAAACAACGTAACTATCATCTTCCGTGTGCCCGAAGAAGCAGGCAAGGATGAAGACGGTAACGTAATCTACAAGACAGACGCTGAAGGAAATATCGTTTATAAGGACGAATTCAAGTATGACATTCCCGAGCTCAAGGGTACAACCGAGCTTCAGGAGAACAAGTACGATGAAAACGGTCGCGTAGTTACCGATGAAAACGGTGCTAACGTTACTGAGGCTATGATCGTTCCTACAGTTCTTTCCGCAGTTGAAGTAGCTTTCAAGAAGTATGAGAAGGACTACGAGCTTTCCGCTGATAAGACATACGTTGCATCCGCTCTCGGCCGTACAGAGGCTGAGCGTACTGACTCCGAAAAGGGTTACTACGACTACTGGCAGTGCACTATCAACGGCAACGAGTCCGATTCCGGCCGTCAGAGCGTAACCCGCGTTTACTCTGAGGACGTTATCGTATTTACATGGACATCCGGCTTCAAGAACAGAAACGATACGACAGCAGAAAGCACAGTTGACCCCAACGCAGAAACAACAGGTAAGATCGATATGGGCGATACAACTCTCGCTGATACTGAGGAAGTTGCATAATTTCTATACGTACATTAAAGAGACAGACTGAGTCTGTCTCTTTTCTTTATCTTTTGCATATTTTTCTTCATCCTGAATATAGATGTTATGACAAATCATGATGGAGGACAAATATGGAAGCTGAGAAAATATATAAGGATATAGCCTGCCGTACCGGCGGAGATATCTATATCGGGGTTGTCGGACCCGTGCGCAGCGGAAAATCAACGTTTATAAACCGATTTATGGAAACTGCCGTGATCCCGAATATCGTAGACGAGTACGCAAAGAAAAGAGCCCGCGATGAGCTGCCCCAGAGTGCAGACGGAAAAACCGTAATGACTGCAGAGCCGAAGTTTATTCCCGATGAAGCGGTGGAGGTTTCCTTTGGCGACGGAGCCAATATTAAAATGCGAATGATCGACTGTGTAGGTTATCTTATTCCCGGTGCCCTCGGAATGACGGAGGACGGGGAAGTGAGAATGGTAAAGACCCCGTGGTCTGATGAGCCGGTTACCTTCGAAAAGGCAGCCGAGGAGGGAACAAAAAAGGTAATGCTGGAGCACTCAACGGTGGGAATGCTTGTAACCTGCGACGGAACTGTGGGAGATATCCCCCGTGAAAGCTATGTAGAAGCCGAGGAAAGAATAGCCGGAGAGCTGAAAGAGATAGGAAAGCCCTTCGTGCTTATCCTTAATTCAAAATATCCTGAATCAAAGGAGGCTGAGAGCCTTGCTTTGAATCTTGAGGAAAAGTACTCCTGTCCCGTAGCGCTCGTAAGCTGTAAGGAGCTTGACCGCTCTGATATTGAAAATATACTTGAAATCCTTTTGTATGAATTCCCCGTAAGGGAGATAAGTATAAGTCTCCCTCAGTGGATCGGTGCACTTCCCGAAAACCATCAGCTCAATACACATATTTTAGATTGCCTGCGTAAAGCATCAGGTGCAGTACGTACGTTAAGTGACTCCCGCAGCTTTTGTGAAGGTCTCGAGGCTGCACTTTGCGAAAAGCTCAGGCTTTCCGATAACAAAGGCGCCTGCAAGGTCAGTATTTCCTCAGTGGATCTTTCCGAGGGAAGGGCTACTGTGGGAGTAGAGCTGCCCGAGTCCCTTTACTACGGTATTATCCGTGATCTGACAGGGCTTGACGTTGACAGTCAGAGTGGGCTTATTTCCATTTTACTGGAGCTTTCCGGCGCAAATAAGGAGCTTTCAAAGTATAAGGAGGCAATAGACCAGCTTGAGAGCGGAGGCTACGGAATCGTAATGCCGAAAATGCAGGATCTGACCCTTTCTGAACCGGAGATCATAAAAAGCTCAGGTGCGTACGGGGTGCGACTGTGCGCAAAGGCGCAAAGCATCCATATGATAAGGGCTGAGATCGAAACGGAGATCAATCCCATAGTCGGTACCCAGGAGCAGGCTGAGGAAATGATACAAAGGCTTGTCGGCGAGTACGAGGACGATCCCCAGAGGCTGTGGGAGTCAAATATATTCGGGAAGAGCCTTTATGAGCTTGTGAACGACGGTCTGAATACAAAGATCGATCACCTCTCACCCCAATCACGTGAAAAGCTTTCTGAAACCCTTTCAAGAATAATCAACGAAAGCTCAAACGGTCTTATTTGTATTTTGCTGTAATAAACAAAAGCCTTGAAAAGCAATCGCTTTTCAAGGCTTTGTCTTATCTGTTTGTGAATTTTTCGATAGCTTCTATGGATTCATCACTGATAACGTGCTCCATCTTGCAGGCATCCTCAGATGCCGTATCTTCGGAAACACCGAGAGAAATGAGAAATTTCGTAAGAATATTGTGTCTTGCGTAGATCTTTTCAGCAAGCTCCCGTCCTTCATCCGTGAGAGAAAGATGGCCTTCTCGGTCGGAAACAACGTATCCTCCGTTTTTTAAAAGACCGATGGCGCGGCTTACGCTGGGTTTTGAGTAACCCATATACTCACCAACGTCTATAGCGCGGACGTAGGGATTTGACTTTGAAAGCACAAGGATGGTTTCAAGATACATTTCGCCGGATTCTTGTATTTGCATAGCATTCCTCTATATCTTTTGATTTTTATTATTCTAACACATTTATTATCTTAATTCAAGTCTAAATGGTGAACTATTAAAAATTAAATAAAGAGAGGTCTGGGCTGAGTATTATTGATCACGTCTCTGTATGATTTTTCAAGAAGTGAGAAATCGGCGACCAGTGAATGAGGCTTTTTCTGAACGTCATCCTGTCGCATCGGAACGAAAAATATGTTTTTTCTGTTAAGGAGAGTACCTATATTTCTCAGATTTGCGCTCATAGCATCATTGGAGGCAAGGGCAATTAATAGATTTCTGTTCTGCCTGAGATGGGCCTTTGCGCTCATGCATACTGCGGTATCCGTAATACCAAGGGCAATTTTTGCAAGAGTATTTCCCGTACAGGGTGCAATGATTAGAAGATCAAGGGGCATAGCCGGGCCCAAAGGCTCGGAATCTCTGATGGTGTGTATGACCTTTCGTCCGCACAGCTCTTCAACCCTTTTTATAAGATCGGCAGCTTTTCCGAAACGGGTATCCGTTGTGTATACGTTTTCGCTCATAATGGGAACAACGTCCTCGCCGAGGGCGCAAAGGCGCTCAAGAGCCCTGAGGGATTCTTTGTGAGTGCAAAAGGAGCCGCAAAAAGCGTATCCTATCATAAAATTTCTCCTTTCGACTGAATGATCGTCATAGCGGTTTTATATATTATCTCACCTGCGGTAACGGGGAAGTACCGTCCGGGGAGGGAAAGTGCGCTGATATATCTGTCAGAAAGCAGTGCCTGTGCTTTCTGTGTAAAGCCTCCCGGCAGGGATGCAAGCTCGATAAAAAGAGGACAGCGCCATTTTACAAGACAATCCTCGTCAAGTATCGGAACGGGGACTGTGTTGAAGCAAACGTCACACTCCATAGGTGTGCTTATGAGATCTGTAAGACGGATAGGTGTGTGTCCGTCGCATTCCGCACAGGCGAGAGCGCTGTCGCTTCTCGCGGCTACGAATACCTTTCCGCCGAGGTCCGATAGCCTTGCCGAAAGGGCTTTACCGATACGTCCGTAGCCTACAACGGTAAATACACCGTCGTGAACGGTCGTTGCCGAGTGCTCCATAGCAATCAGCATCGCGGCTTCCGCTGTGGGAACTGCGTTAAGCAAATTAAAATCGTCTCTTTCGCCGTAGTCCGTAAATATATGTCCGTGCTCCCTCGCAAGCCTTACCGTGACCGGCGGTACCTTTCCGCCGAATACGTGAGTGTTGCAGGGAAGCAGCCTGAAAAGCTCCTCTGCACTGATGTGACCGGCACCGTTGAGCATTCCGTTTTTATCGAAGGAGGGAATCGGGAGGATAACGAAGGAGTCCTTTGCCGCCTCTCTCAGATTATCGGTCCTTTCAGCACCGTGAACCTCCCCGGATGCGCATCTCCACAGATAGCATTTGCCGATTTTTGAAAAAAGGGATGCTGCGCTCAGCATTCTCCTGTCTCCTCCGCAAATTACCGTATTTATGTTTTTCATATTTCTTTACCTGTCTTTTCTATTTGGGATACGTTATATTATATGCACGGATCAATTGTTTGGTCGAAATTAACATAACGAAAATGACCGTGGCATATATTGAACTATACCAAAGCTGCAGGGGTAAAGTATGTCACGAAACATAAACAATAATGAGGCTGATCCCAATAGAAAGGAAAGATGTGTGATACTCGGCGAGTATATAAAAACCACGGGAGCGACAGTCAGAATGACGGCAAAGGAATTCGGGGTCAGCAAATCAACGGTGCATAAGGACGTTTCAGAGAAGCTCAGATATGAAAATAAAAGACTGTACGAGGAAGTAAAGACCGTACTTTTAAAGAATAAAGCAGAGAGACATCTTCGCGGCGGAAACGCAACAAAAAAGAAATACATAGAAAAGCGGCTGTCCCGTAGTTGAGACAGCCGTTTATTTATACTGTGTTCACATTTTGATGCTAAAATTAAGCGTAATTGGTCATTGATATTAATTGGAGGATTACTATGATAGAAGACGTAATAAAGCTTGGGCTTTTAATAATAGTTATCGTATGCTCTTACTTATCATCAAGATGGGTGCTAAACGCGGTATACAGAAGCGCCGGACTTACAAAGGAAGAGGTATTTTCCTATCGTGCATCAGTTTCGAGAAGCAAGCATTCCGGACGTCGGTTGAATAGTTGGATATTGCAGAATTCAAAGAATCCTTCAAGTACGCAAAAATACATAAATCTATATACGTTCGCAACTGCAGCAGGTGCGTTTTACGCATCACTGACTTTCATTGCCATCATAGTTGACAGTGCCGTTTTGTTCAAGATCCATATTGCGGCGGGAATCGCTTTACTTTTGTTCTATGCATTTTTGTTTGTTTCAGGCAATCAATACAAAAAAGCAAAGGAAGATAAAGGTTCTATAAAGAGCGATACCGAGGATTACGTTGATTTTATTAAAAGAAAAACTGAGGAAGAACGTGAAAAATCGGGAGCCGGCAAGAAGAATCTTTTTGTCGGAATTATTGAATTAATTATCATCATAGGTTTGATGGTATTTATCGTCGTGGCAGTAACCAAATGTACTAATGCGCCTATGACTGCAACATCGTACAGCGCGGTTTGGGATGCGGCGGAGGATATGGATTGTCTGACCTTTGATACACTTGAAAAGTACAGAGCAGACTGGAAGGACAACGAAGAAGAAAAGAGACTCTTGAAAGCTTTATCTGCTGATAAGAACGGCTTGGTTATTGAGTATTTCGAGTTTCTTGAAGATACTTACGCAAAAAATATAATGTCTCAGTGGATAGACGCATTAAGAGAAAAAGAAGGTTATGACGAAGATAGAGAAACTCTTGATAGCCGAGGAAATTATAATATTTTCGTTTATTCAAATGAAAAAACTGTCTTGAAAATGTACAGAGTGGATAAGACCCTTTTGATAATACAATATCCTAAGAATGAAAAGCCGGCAGCAGATGAGTTTCTTGTGAATATCGGATATAAGGATGAATAATTTTGTAGGGGCGACCATCGGTCGTCCGCTTGCTGAAAGAACGTTTACTGTATTCTTTCTGTATGCAGGCGGACGACCGATGGTCGCCCCTACGATGTTTTTTGTGAAATAAATCTCATTAGTGAAAATCTTTGCAAAAGTCGCACTTACAGCTTCTGCAAAGATTTTCGTTTATTTATTTCAGATATCTGCAAGAGCGTGGTACTGCGCTTTGAGGGCGGGGTAGATCTCTTTGTAGATGTTATAGTATTTTTTGTACTGTGCCGTAGCATCGCTGTCGGGAGAAAGCTTTTCTCCGTCACGAACAGCACGGCGGCATCCCTCCTGAACAGAGGAATATACGCCTGCAGCACATCCGCCGAGTATCGCCGCGCCAAGAGCGGGACCTTCGTCGGATTCCATAGTCTTTACGTCGATGCCGAAGCTGTCGCAAAGGATCTTTCTCCAGAGGGGGCTCTTTGCGCCGCCGCCGCAGAGCGCCATATCAGAGGTAGTTACCCCCATTTCTCCGAGAACCTCAAGGCAGGAGCAAAGGGAATAGGAAACGCCCTCAAGCACCGCGCGGCCCATATGAGCCTTCGTGTGCATTGCGGAAAGACCGAAGAATGCACCGCGCACCTTAGTATCGAGGAGAGGTGTACGCTCACCCATAAGATAGGGAAGATAGAGAAGTCTGTCGGCTCCTATGGCGATCTTTTCAGCTTCTTTATCGATTTCCTTATATGAAAGGTTCTCCGCAACGTTGTGCTTGAACCAGTTGAGGGAAAGACCTGCCGCCTGAGTTACGCCCATAACGTGCCACTGACCGGGAACTGCGGTGCAGAAGGTGTGAACTCTGCCGCTTTTATCGATCTCGGGCTTATCCATATGGGCAAAAACTACGCCGCTGGTACCAACGGTAGTAAATGCCTTACCGCATTCTACAACGCCGCAGCCAACAGCCGCCGCTGCGTTGTCTCCGGCACCTCCCGCAACGGGAATACCCTCGGTAAGACCTGTCAGAGCGGCAACGTCTGCCGTAATATGGCCCGTAACGTCGGGGCTTTCGTAAACCTTTGCAAGGAGCGCTTTATCAATACCGAGCTTTTCGAGAACCTCGTCACTCCAGCATCTTCCGGGAATATCGAGAAGCTGCATACCGGATGCGTCGGAGACCTCGGTTGCAAACTCGCCTGTGAGCTTAAATCTGATATAGTCCTTGGGAAGAAGGATGTGTGCACAGCGAGCATAGTTTTCAGGCTCGTGGTTTTTTACCCACATGATCTTGGATGCGGTAAATCCTGCAAGGGCAGGATTTGCGGTGATCTCGATAAGTCTTTCGTGACCTACAAGCTCTTCGATCTGCTTACACTCTTCGGCTGTTCTTCCGTCACACCAGATGATGGATCTTCTGATTACCTTGCAGTCATCATCAAGCATTACGAGACCGTGCATCTGTCCTGAAAGACCGATGCCTGCTATCTCGCCGTCCTTTGCCGCAGGGCAGATCTTTTTCAGTGTTTCTACAACTGCATTCCACCAGTCCTCGGGCTCCTGCTCCGCCCAGCCGTTTTGGGGCTGATAAAGAGGATACTCAACGGTGGCTGAGGCAATAACGTGGCCTTCCGTGTCAAAAAGGGCGCTTTTCGTGCCTGAGGTACCGATATCGATACCTATCAAATACTTGTTTTCCACCTTCGACCTCTCAGGAAAAGATTACGGAGTTTACAACGCTCTCAAGGTATTCCTGTCTGCCGCTTTCGGGCTTAACGTCGTCGGAGAGAGAAAGGGCATAGTCGGAAAGGGATTCGAGAGTAGCTGTGCCGTTTACGATATCAAGGCCGATACCGCTGTTATAGGATGCGTATCTGTTCTCAACGAATTCTTCGATTCTGCCGTCCTCGATAAGCTTGTAGGCGTTGATAAGACCGAGTGCAAATGCATCCATACCTGCGATATGAGCGAGGAAGATGTCCTCAATAGTATTGGAGCCGCGGCGAGTCTTTGCGTCAAAGTTGAGACCGCCGTTTGTAAATCCGCCTGCCTTTACGATCTCATACATTGCATAAGTCGTATCGTAAACGTTGGTGGGGAACTGGTCTGTGTCCCATCCGAGATGGTTGTCGCCCTGGTTTGCGTCAACGGAACCGAGGATACCGTTGTCACGGCAGATACGAAGCTCGTGCTCGAAGGTGTGACCTGCGAGAGTTGCGTGGTTTGCTTCGATATTAAGCTTGAAATCGCGGAGAAGATCGTACTTGTGGAGGAAGCCGAGAACGGTAGCCGCATCAAAGTCGTACTGATGCTTTGTAGGCTCCTTAGGCTTAGGCTCGATGAAGAAGTCGCCTGTAAAGCCCTTTGAGCGCGCATATGCTACCGCCATCTTGAGAAGACGTGCATAGTTGTCGATTTCAAAGCCCATCTTAGTGTTGAGAAGGGTCTCGTAGCCCTCACGGCCGCCCCAGAATACGTAGCCTGTACCGCCAAGCTCGATAGTAATATCAATAGCCTTCTTTACCTGAGCTGCCGCATAGGCGAAAGCATCAGCGTAGGGGCTTGTTGCCGCACCGTGCATATATCTTGCGCGGGAGAAGCAGTTTGCAGTACCCCAAAGAAGCTTAATGCCGTACTTTTCCATCTGCTCCTTGATGATGGGAACGATGATATCAAGATTCTTCTGGAAATCGGAAAGGGACTCTCCCTCGGGAGCGATGTCTCTGTCGTGGAAGCAGAAATACTCGATGCCAAGCTTGTGCATCATTTCAAAGCCTGCATATACCTTCTGCTTGTAGATCTCAAGGGGATCTGCACCGCCGAAGGACTTATCGATAGTTCCGATACCGAACATATCAGTACCGTCAGCGCAGAGGGTGTGCCAGTAGCACATAGAGAAGCGGAGGTGCTCAGCCATTGTCTTGCCGCCGATCACGCGATCCTTGTCATAGTACTTAAAAGCAAGGGGATTCTTGGATTCGGGGCCCTCATAATTGATTACGGGAATGTTAAAAAGCTCATTCATTGGTGTTCTTACCTTTCTTATATTTTATTAATTACACTTTACCACATTATGTTATAAATTGCAATGAAAACATAAAAAACAGCGGCCTTGAACCGCTGTTTTTTATGAATTTAAATATTATTCCCAACCGCCGGTATATCCGGAGGCGCGGAGCTCTGCCATTTCAGCGTCGCGCTTCTTGAATGCTTCAAGAGCCTCGTCGCCGCCGGCATTATCGCCGAGGCGCCACTTTGTCCAGAGAACGCTTGTGTTGCCTTCGCCGGGCCAGGGCTGATAGTAAACCGTAAGGATAGAACCGTCGGGAAGCTCAACGGATGCAGGGTATCCCATATCGCAAACGTAGGGTACTCTGTCATTGATGGTGTAATCCTCAGTCCAGGTTTCACCGCCGTCGTAGCTTACCACAGCGCGCTCACTTCGGATACCGTTTGTTCTTCTGGAGTAAGAGCAGATAACGGCACCTGAGGAGTGTACCATAAGGTGAGGAGGCATACCGTCAACACCGATGCATTTGGGTGTGGACCACGTAGCACCCTTATCATCGGAGTATGTGATATATGTAGAGAGCATAGGCTCAGTCTTTCTCTCGTGAACGCGGATAGCGCCGAGAAGACGGCCGGAGGGAAGCTCTACGATGTGAGGCTCGTGCATATTCTCAACGATGCAGTCCTCGCCAACGGGAACGGTACCCGTGTGAGTCCACGTATAACCGCCGTCGTGGCTGGAGTATACAACGATGGGGGAGGGAGCAACGTACTCGTTGATCATTTCCTTACCCATATATACGAGAGTTCCGTCCTTGCAAACACTGGGGCCGTGAGGAGCTGTAAGGTTTACTCTGATGGGATCGGACCAGGTGATACCGTAGTCCTCGGAAACCTTTACGTAGGAGCGGTTTCCTGTAGCAAAGAACTCGGGATCAAGAGTTCTGAGAGCGTCGCCGAAGCCCTTGGAGATAGCCTTGGGGCCGTCACCGAACCAAGGGTATTCCTGAATCTGATCGAAGAAGTTATCAAGTGTTTCGGTGAACCAGCTGAAGACCATCTTGCCGTTACCGCAGTAAACGATACCTGCGTCTCTGTCATCGAAGTAGGAGTCGTTTACGATAATGGGGGGAGACCATGTCTTTCCCTGGTCATAGCTTACGTACATGCAGTTTTTTCCGCAGGGGTCAACGTGGGAAAGACGCATGGAGGACGCTACGCAGTAAAGCACTCCGCGGTCGTCGATCGTTACGCTGGGCCAGCCGTTATAGTTAAACCAAGTACCTTTGAGGTTATTAACACGGCCGTGCTCCGTTTCGGGGAACATGAGTTTCATAATAGTAATTCCTTTCTTGTGTCGCCACATGTCGTGTACATACTAGTGCATTATAAACGAATAGTTTTTCAAATGCAAGCAAATACAGGAAAAAAATGAAAGTAATTTGTTAATATCCGTTGCTTACAACAACCGTAGCACCGCTGCTACCTTCAATATATGCAGTAAGCCTTATGGATTTGACCGAATAGATCTCTTTTCCCGCGGTCAGTTTAAAGGAGGAGATCACGGAATCCTCATTCGTTGTATTTTCTGTGAGATGATAGTACCATCCGCCGTCCTGATGGATATCGTCGTATAGATATACTTCAAGATACCCCTCAGCAATTACCGCCTCTGCATCAACGTAGCTTTTGATCTCAAGAGCTTTCTCTGTTCCGTCCTTGAGAGTGTATTCAAGGAGAAAATAAGGCTTCACAAGGCTGTCAGGCGAGATCTTTTCAGACTGTTCGACCCATAGTTCTTTATAGTCTGATCCTACGAGTGAATCATCGCTTGAGGGAATAACGTCAAAAACTGCAATATCCTTACCGGACACCCAAGGCTCGTGCCATTCGGTCAGCCTTGTATAGTTACCGTACGTCGTAAGCTCATCGTAAAAGCCGATAAGGCAGGGAAGCGGGGGCTCAGTCTCCGGCGGTGAGGTGGTTACCTCGGAAACTACTATATTGATATTATCGGTATCAAAGGTCGTTTCCTCTTTTTCATTATCCCGGGCTGTACAGGAGCACAGCAAAACGGATAGCGCAATTATGAGAATAAGTCCTCTTCGTATCATGCTTCTTCTGCTTTTCTGCGTTCCTTCATCTCAGCGTCAAGCTTCTTGAATGCTTCGAGAGCTTCGTCGCCGCCTGCGTTGTCACCGAGGCGCCAGGTGGAGCAAAGAACGCTTGTGGGGTTCTCCCCGGGGGCTCTCTGATAGTATACCGTCAGGATAGAGCCGTCGGAAAGCTCAACGGATGCGGGATAACCCATGTCACAAACGTAGTGAAGGTTATCGTTTATTGTGTAATCTTCAGTCCATGTTTCACCGTTATCGTAGCTGACAACGGCTCTCTGACTTCTGATGCCGTTTGTTCTTCTGGAATAAGAGCAGATAACGGCACCTGAGGAATGTACCATTAGATGAGGAGGGCTTCCGTCAACGCCGATACACACGGGCTTTGACCAGGTCTTGCCCTTATCGTCGGAATATGTAGTAAATACGGTAAAGAAGGGATCGAGGTCGTTACAGTGAACTCTGATAGCTCCGAGAAGTCGGCCGGAGGGAAGCTCTGTAACGTGGGGCTCGAAGGTGTTGAGGCTTGTGATAATATCACCGTTGGGAACAGTACCTGCGATCTCCCAGGTATGTCCGCCGTCACAGCTTACGCAGGCGGTAACGGGAGGACGCTCGCAGCTTTCATCGTCTCCGTCATCTCTTCCCATACGGTTGCCGAGATAAACGATCGTACCGTCCTTGCAAACACAGGGTCCGTGAGGCGCGGTAACGGGTACTCTTACAGGCTCGGACCAGGTTATACCGTAGTCCTCGGAAAGCATAACGAAGGAGCCGCAATATTTTTTGAACTCTTCAGGGGGAAGGTCTCTGAGAGCACCGCCAAAGCCGCGAACAAGAGCCTTGCCTGCATCGCCGAACCAATCGTATCCCTGAATATGATCGTAGAAATCGTGGCTTCCGACTGAGAACCAGTTAACAAGGAGGCGGCCGTTACCGAGATAAACGATACCCATATCGCGGTCATCGGCAAAGGTGTCGTTGATCACGATGGGAGGAGACCAGGTCTTACCCTCGTTGTAGCTGACGTACATACAGTTCTTACCCGCGGGGCAAACGTGGGAAAGACGGAACGCAGATGCAGTAGCGTAGAGAACGCCGCGGTCGTCCTTGCAAACCGTTGGCCAGCCGTGATAGTTAAACCAGCTTGTAGCCTTGGGGCTGACGCGTCCGTGGACCGCGTCGGGGAACATAAGCTTCATAATTTATATCCTTTCGCACATATAATTATATTTTAATTTTAAACCATTAATCCCGTCAATTCAATAGAAAACATAAAAGTTTACTATAAATTATTCTTCTTTTTCCATTATTTTTACATAGCAAGAATGATCTCCGGTATTAATTAACTTTACTTTCGTTGATCTCTGAAAGCCGCACCTGCTCGGGTTTATCCTGGGCAGGTGCTTACTTTTTTCTTGATTTATTAAAAAACCGTGATATACTTAATGTATAAAATGATCGGAGCTTTGCTATGAAAAATCAAGCCTTTAATCCAATACTTCCCGGATGGGAATATATCCCCGACGGGGAGCCTCACGTGTTCGGCGACCGTGTATATCTTTTCGGAAGTCACGACCGCTTTGACGGTGATGATTACTGCCAGAACAACTACGTTTGCTGGTCAGCTCCCGTTGACGACCTTTCCGACTGGCAGTTCCACGGCGAGATATTCGACGTAAGAAGCGATCCTCTCAACGAAAACGGTGAGTTCTGCGGCTATGCTCCCGACTGCTGTCAGGGACCTGACGGGCGGTTCTATCTTTACTATGCCTTGAACAACCATCTTGCAATGTCCGTTGCCGTTTGCGACTCTCCGGCAGGGAAGTATACCTTCCTCGGTCATATGAAAACTCCCGAGGGAAGGATATGGGGAACGGATACGGGCGATGCATACGTTTTCGATCCCGGTGTCCTCGTTGACGACGACGGCAGCATTCATCTTTATATGGGCTTCTCGCCTACAGACGGTATGAAGGGCTGCGACCTTGAAATTTTTCTCAGGCGATGGAATACCAAGGGATGTCATCACGTTGAGCTTTGCAGCGATATGGTCACAATGAAGACTGAGCCGATACTTGTGGTCCCCGGCTGTGAGGCGTCTGCAGATACTTCCTTCGAGGGTCACGCCTTTTTTGAAGCTCCCAGCATACGGAAGTTCTTCGGAAAATACTATTTTATATATTCCTCTGAGCATTTTCAGGAGCTTTGCTATGCTGTCGGTGATGCACCCACGGGTCCCTTTGAATATAAGGGCAGACTTGTCAGTAACGGTGATATAGGTATGGTTGAGGGCTGGCATCCTATGAACCATATCGGAAACAATCACGGAAGTCTTGTTGAGATAGAAGGGAGCTACTACGTTTTCTATCACAGACATACCAATAATTCAGATTATTCAAGACAGGCCTGCGCGGAAAAAATCGAGCTTCTCGCGGACCGTACCTTCCTGCAGGCTCCTATTACAAGCTGTGGTCTTAACGGAGGGCCTCTCAGAGCCGCGGGTGAATACAGAGCAAGCATCGCCTGCAATATGACGGCAGACAGGGAGAATTCACCTTATATTACGCAAAACGGCACCGACCGTGAGGAAAATGACGATCAGTATATTAAAAATATGACTGACGGAGCCTTTGCTGGCTTTAAATATTTCGATTTTAAGGGCGGAGAGAGCCTTTCCGTAGTAGTTAAGGCAGACGGCGACGGATGCCTTGAGGTGTCAAACGAGCCCTTGGGAAAACCGATTATCACCGTTTTTATAAAAGACTCCAAAGAACCCTGCCGTTTTATTGGCGACGGCACCCTTGATCCCGGAATCAAGCCGCTGTTTTTTACCTATAAGGGTAGCGGCAGCTGTGATTTTATATCCTTTAGCTTTAATTGAGAGGAAACTATGATAACTGTAGATTTTAAAGGAAAAAAGCTTCCGCTTCTCGGTCTTGGTACTATGCGCTTTCCGCTGATCGAGGGAAGCACCGATGCCAAGGATATTGACGTTGAAAAAACTGCCGAGCTTATAGATACGGCAATGTCGGCCGGGGTCAATTATTTTGATACCGCATATCCTTATCACGCATCTCAGTCAGAGATCGTTCTCGGAAAGCTGCTTTCAAAATACCCGAGAGGATCGTATTATCTTGCAACTAAGTTTCCGGGTCATCAGATACTTTCATCATATGATCCCGCATCGGTTTTTGAGGATCAGCTTAGAAAATGCAGCGTTGACTATTTCGATTTCTATCTCTTACATAACGTATATGAAAATTCCATCGATACCTATAACGACCCGAAATGGGGAATTATTGATTACTTCGTAAAGCAGAAAAGGGAAGGGCGCATAAAGCATCTGGGCTTTTCATCTCACGGCGGTGTTGAGCTTTTGAGAAGATTTCTCGATCAACACGGCGATAATATGGAGTTCTGCCAGATACAGCTTAATTATCTTGACTGGACGCTCCAGGATGCAAAGGAAAAATGCCGCCTGCTCGATGAGTACAATATTCCCATATGGGTAATGGAGCCCGTTCGCGGAGGAAAGCTTGCAACACTGAGGGAAGAGGATACGCGCTCTCTTATGGAGATACATCCGGATTGGTCAAGTGCCGAATGGGCATTCCGCTGGCTTCAGGGCGTAGATAACGTAAAAATGATCCTCAGCGGTATGACAACAGTAGACCAGCTTCGGGAAAATATCAATACCTTTTCAAACTACCAAAAATTAACAAATTATGAACAACAGGCCCTTTATAAAATTGCAGACAAAATGAGGGATACCGTACCGTGTACCGCCTGCAGATACTGTACCGAGGGATGTCCGCAGGGAATAGATATTCCGGAAATGCTTGCAAATTATAACGAGATATGCTTTTCGCCATCCTTTAATATAGGAATGCGGATGGATGCCGTACCTGAGGGTCGGCGCGCACAGGACTGCATAGGATGCAACAGATGTACGTCGGTTTGTCCGCAGAAGATCGATATACCGTCAGCGCTGTCAGATTTTACGGTAAGGCTTGAGAAGCTGCCTAAGTGGGCAGATATATGCAGAGAGCGTGAAAAAGCTGCCAAAGGCGCCAAATAACAACAAAAACGGGCATAGTCCCGTTTTTTTGTTGACCTTTGGGAAACAATATGATATAATAATTTTTTAGAAAAACAATACCGTTCGATCATAGCCTTTTTTTCTACCTTATGAGTTGAGGGAATAGCAGTAAGACGGATTCAAATAACTCCCCATTCCCAAAGATCCAATTATACAAAATGCAAATTTTGTATAATTGAGGGAAGCGAAAACAGAGGTTTATGTATTATTTATGGAGGTTTTTATGCTGCTTTGCGTAGATATCGGCAATACCAATATCAATTTCGGTATTTTTAACGGCTCTGCAGACGAGCTTATTTTGAGCTTTTCAATTTCAGCTCATACCAGACGCACTGCTGACGAGTTTTCTCTCGTTATAAAGCAAATGATGCGCGAATCTCTTGGCGATGTTCTACCCGATTCATTTTGCATTTCCTCCGTGGTGCCCACTCTTACGCAGGACGTTTCATACGCCTGTAAAAAGATCTGCGGCTGTGAGCCCTTCGTTATTTCCTCGGGCACAAAGACCGGCTTTCCCATAAAAATCGACGTACAGTCTCAGCTCGGTGCGGATATCGTTTCCAATACAGCGGCAGCTTTCAGATTCGTGGAGCCTCCCTTTGCCGTTATTGACGTTGGCACTGCAACTACCGTAACTGCAGTAGATTCGAAGGGACAGCTTATAGGTACTGCCATCGCTCCCGGTGCAAATATTTCTTTTGAGGCTCTCAGGGACTCCTGTGCGCTTCTTACTGATATTTCATTCACAATGCCTGAATCAGTCATCGGTAAAAACTCTCAGGACAGCATCAGAAGCGGTATTTTTTACGGTCATATTTATATGATCGACGGATTTATAAGGCAGATCCGCTCAGAGCTTTGTGGGGACGGCGAAAAGCTTTCTCTGATAGGAACCGGCGGGCTTTCCGAAAAGATCCTTCCTTATTGTCGCAATAAATTTGAGATTATTCCCGATCTTACGCTGAAGGGAGCGGCAGCGCTCTACTATCATAATACTCAGAATCGCCATCGCAATTATACAAAATCCGTTTAATTATACAAAACTCTTTTTCATTTATTCGTTAATTAAGCCAAGGCTTGATTATATAAATTCAATACATGCGTTTTACCGTCGATGATTCGCGGAAAACAGCATCGGGGTTCAAGTCCCCGGAGGTATTTCTATGTCAAATAAAATTGACAGACGTTCTGTTACACAAAAGCTTGTGTATCTTTCGTTTTTAGCAGCACTTATCGTAGTTCTGCAGGTCCTCGCATCGTACATTAAGGTGGGAGCCGTCAGCATTTGCCTTGTTCTTCTCCCTATTGTATTCGGAGGAATGCTTTTCGGTTTGAATGCCGGCTTGTTTCTCGGTATTGTGTTTGGATTGCTCACCTTCATTCTTGGTCTTACCGGCTTTGATCCCGGAACACTGGCGATGATACAGTTCAAGCCCATTGAAACATTCGCTATCTGCGTAATAAAGGGTGCACTTGCAGGTCTCCTCTCTTCCCTTGCGTATAAAGGAATGTTCAAGCTTACAAAGAATAACGTTTATCTCTCGTCTTTAGTCGGATTTATCGTTGCTCCTGTTGTCAATACTTCGATCTATATTCTCGGTGTTGCATTATTCTTCAAGGATTTCTATCAATTTACCCAAAGCGGATTCGCTTTGATCGTTGCTATCTTTATAGCAATTATCGTTAATTTTATTTCTGAGTTTCTTCTTAACGTTATCTGCGGACCTCTCATTGCGCTGGCGGCGTCAAGAAATAAGTCCGTAAAGAAGATCTTATATAAACAGTAAGCTTTATTTCATTTGTTTAAAATAAGTTCTTGCTTTTTTTCATCCAATATGATATAATTTTATACAGTATATTTTATACAATAAATTCAATAACATTTTGGAGGATATTATGGCTGCACCCAAAGTAAAAGTCAGAGTTATGTACTCTACAAAGAAGGCTAAGGTTAAGACATTTGCCGAGGCTATCTCCCAGGCATTCAAGTGCCTTGCAAACCAGGTTCCCGGTGACTTCCCTTGCGATAAGGAAAGAGTTGTTTTCATCGGTATGACAATTAAGGACGCTCCCGAAGACAAGCTTCGTCTTTTCTGCCGCGAGCTTACTCCTGCAAGAGCTCAGAACGTAGCTCTCTTCGTTGACGGACCTAAGGGAGACGACAACAAGGGTCTTAAGGTTATCATCGATACTCTCAAGGAGGCAGGCACAAACGTGCTTACAGATGATATCTACTACGTAAACGGCGGTCCCGCTATCTTCGGCGGTAAGAAGATCAGCCTTGAAGAGCGTACAGAGATCGTACGTTGGGCTGAGGGCATCGTTGCTAAGCTTTCCTGAATACATAAAAATCGGCGGAAATTCCGCCGATTTTTTTTGCAAAAGGGGTTGACAAGTACAATTGTCGATGCTATACTATGTAAAGCGTTTTGCTTTACAGCCAAATTCATCCACAGCTATGAAAGCGCGGTTAAGATATGTTTAAAAAAGATATGCATATTTCCCTGCTCCTTGACTTTTACGGAGATATTCTTTCAGAGCGCCGTCGGGAGCTGACGGGTCTATATTATAACGATGACCTTTCCCTTTCGGAGATCGCTGAAATATCAGGCATTTCCCGCCAGGGTGTGCGTGATGCCGTAAAAAAGAGCGAGGCTGAGCTTCTCAATCTTGAGGAAAAGCTGGGGCTTGCCGGAAGATACGAGGAGCTGAGAGTTCAGCTTGCAAATATCTCCCGTGAGCTTGGCTCCATAGAGCTTGAGGATGAGGTAAAGGAAAACAGGCTGAAAAGCATAGCAAAAGAGCTCTCTGAGCTGAATATTTAAAGGAGGCGCGGTAAGATGAGTATGTTCTCAAGTCTTTCCGAAAAACTGAATAAGGCTTTCGGAAAATTCCGTAATAAGGGTAAGCTTACCGAGGCCGATATTAAAGAAGGAATGCGCGAAATAAAGCTTGCCCTCCTTGAGGCAGACGTAAGCTTTAAAGTAACGAAGGATTTTATAAAGCAGGTTTCCGAGCGTGCTGTAGGCGCCGAGGTTCTTGAGAGCCTCGTTCCCTCCCAGCAGATCGTAAAGATCGTAAATGAGGAGCTTATCCGCCTTATGGGCAGCACTCAGTCAAAGCTTGAGATCGCTTCAAATCCTCCGACTGTTATAATGATGTGCGGTCTCCAGGGCGCAGGTAAAACAACCCACTCCGCAAAGATCGCGTCACTTTATAAAAAGCAGGGCAAGAATCCCCTTCTCGTTGCCTGCGATATTTACCGTCCTGCGGCTATCAAGCAGCTTCAGGTAGTAGGTGAAGCGATAGGTGTTCCTGTATTTGAAATGGGCACAGAGAACCCCGTAAAGATCGCAAAGGAGGCTCTCAGCTACGCAAAGCGACACGGACACGATATGGTATTTATTGATACCGCAGGCCGTCTCCACATTGATGAAGTTCTGATGAATGAGCTTTCTGAGATCAAAAAGGTAACGAACCCCAATGAGATCCTTCTCGTAGTTGATGCAATGCTCGGTCAGGATGCGGTCAACGTTTCCAAATCCTTCAATGACCTCCTTGACATTACGGGCGTAGTTCTCACAAAGCTTGACGGTGATACACGAGGCGGTGCGGCACTTTCCGTCCGTCACGTTACGGGTAAGCCCATCAAATTCGTAGGTACAGGCGAAAAGCTTGATACCATCGAGCCCTTCTACCCCGACAGAATGGCATCCAGGATCCTCGGTATGGGCGACGTGCTCACTCTTATTGAGAAGGCTGAGCAGGCTATAGACCAAAAGAAGGCTGAGGAGCTTGAAAAGAAGATCCGCGAAAACACCTTTACCCTTTCCGATTATCTCGATCAGCTGAGACAGCTCAAAAAAATGGGCAGCCTTGAAAGCATTATGGCGATGATGCCCGGTATGAACTCCGGAGCGCTCAAGGATGCAAAGATCGATGAGGGCGCAATGGCAAAGACCGAGGCGATCATCCTCTCCATGACACAGAAGGAGCGAGACCGCCCCGATATTATCAACGGCTCCCGCCGCAAGCGTATTGCAAAAGGAAGCGGAACTTCAGTTGAAGAGGTCAACCGCCTTATGAAGCAGTACGAGCAGATGAACAAAATGATAAAGCAGTTCAGCGGTATGGGCAAAAAAGGCAAAAAAAGGATGAAAATGCCGTTTAACATATAACGGATTTTTATATAAATTAAAACAAAAAACAAAATCAAAAACATTTTTGGAGGACAAAAAAATGGTTAAGATCAGACTTAGAAGAATGGGCGCAAAGAAGGCTCCCTTTTACCGTGTAGTTGTTGCAGATTCCCGCTATCCCCGTGATGGCCGTTTCATCGAAGAGGTTGGTACTTACAACCCCATGACAGAGCCTGCAACCGTTAAGCTTAACAAGGAAGCAATCGACAAGTGGATCGCTAACGGCGCTCAGCCCACAGACACCGTAAAGGCTCTTATCGAAAAGTACTCTGACGCTGAGTAATATCGGCCCGGAGGAAGTCAATGATAGATCTTGTTCGTCTTCTTGAGGATATGGCAAAATCCATCGTTGATAACCCTGATGAAGTAAAAGTAAGCCAGGAGATCAACGGTGATAACGTCACATTAACACTCAAGGTCGCTGAGAGCGATATGGGAATGGTCATCGGAAAGCACGGCAATATTGCAAGAGCTATCCGTACCGTAACCAAGGCTGCCGCAAAGCTTGCGGACATGAAGGTAAACGTTGAGATAAGATAACTCACGATAAAAAGACTGCCCTTTCGGGCAGTCTTTTTGTATTATGCGGCATCCTTTTTGGGAAATTTGCGCCGCATAAAGATAAAGCATATAAAATGAACCATAAAGGTAATACCCCAGGAAAGAGGATATGATAAAAACAGCATAAATTCCGTGTGATATTCGGGGATCCTGAACACCGTGAACACCCAGAGAATGCGAAGTCCGCAGGCACCCAGAAGCGAGACTACCGTAGGCGTTACGGCATACCCCATTCCGCGGATCGCACCGACTATGCAGTCCATAAGACCGCAGACAAAGTAAAAACAGCAAACAAGCTTCATTCGCGTAAGCCCCGGATCAAGGATCTCGGGACGGGGGTCATAGATGGAAAGAAGCTGTTCTCCGAAAACAAAGGCAAGATTTCCGAGAAGCAGACCAGTTACGGCAGAGCTTGCGCAGGAGGTAAAGGCTATCCTGTTCAGGCGGCTGTACTTCCCTGCTCCCACGTTCTGGCTTACAAAGGTGATAGCACCCTGAGAGAATGCGTTCATTGCAACCCAAACAAAGCCCTCGATGCTTGCGGAAGCGGCACTACCGGCCATTACAACGGGGCCGAAGCCGTTGATGGATGACTGAAGCACCACGTTTGAAAGGGCGAAAACAACGCCCTGAAATCCCGCGGGAATGCCTATTCTGAGTATTTTCAGCACGATCTTTTTGTCGGGCCTGAGCTTTCTTATATCGAATTTATAGCAATCCGTTTCCCTTGCGAGGCAAATTACGATCATAGCGGCAGAAACGACCTGAGAAATAACTGTTGCAAGAGCTACTCCCGCCACGTCCATTTTAAATACGATAACGAAAATGAGGTTCAGTACAACGTTTACGACTCCTGCGATCGCAAGAAAATACAGAGGCATCTTGGTATCACCCTTTGAACGGAGGATGGAGCTTCCGAAATTGTAGACGAGCATTGCTATCATTCCGAAGAAATATATCCTCAGATAAAGAGCTGAAAGCTCTCTCACCTCGTCGGGAGTCTGCATAAGTATAAGAAGATCGTCTGCAAATACGGTGCCAATTAACGTCAGCAAAACTCCGCTTACGATGCTTATAAAGAATGAGGTATGTATAGTCTTTGATACTCCCTCGCCGTCCTTTGCTCCCATATAGTGAGCCGTAAGAACGTTCGCACCGGTAGAAAGACCGAGGAAAAGATTGGTCATAAGGTTAACGAGAGAGGTGGTAGAGCCAACGGCCGCAAGTGAGTTTTCGCTTGCAAAGTTTCCAACGACAATGATGTCTGCAGCATTAAAAAGAAGCTGAAGAATGCTTGAGAGCATCAGCGGAAGCACAAGACGCAAAAGCCCCGGCAGTATAGGCCCTGAGCACATATCTATCGAATATTTGTTTTTTGCCAATCCCATCACCTTGCTTTGAATAGATATATATATTATAATACCGGATTCGACTCAATACAATGAGAATAACAATTTGTTAACAAAATACTTGCTTATTCAGCTACATGCTGATATAATCAATATAACACTTTTATAAACGGAGAAAGTTATGGAAAAAAGAAGAAACGGCGAAATTGACCTTCTTCGGTTTGTTTTTTCGTTATTTATCGTTATTTTTCATTTTAATGAGATCTATAATCACAACGTTTTCTCAAAAGGAAGTATATTTGTTGAATATTTCTTTTTGGTTATGGGCTATCTTATGGCGAGCCACGTAAAAAGACGCTCTTATCCTGAAGCAATGTCATCAGGTCAGATCGCTAACGAAACATGGAGATTTACGTATAATAAGATTAAGGTCATATTTCCCTACTACGTCAGCGCTGTGATCGGACACATAATTATAAGACATATAATAGTTCACCGTATGAGCTTTCACGATACCGTTGTAGGACTGCTACGAAGCATTCCCACCTTTACACTCACCTTCCTAGGTCTGCTTCCCGAGCGTGATACGCAGTTTTACGTAGGTAATACGTGGTTCCTTGCGGCAATGGTGTTCGCTATCCTTATACTCTATCCCATGCTTTTAAAGTCATACGACTTCTCCCTAAAGATCGTCTTCCCTTTCATAAGCATGATATCACTCGGATATCTGTACGCTACCAAAGGCACTCTTCTTATCTGGGACGGCTGGACCGGCTTTTGTTATGAGGGCGCGATTAGAGGAATTGCTGAGATTTCCCTTGGAGCAGTTCTTTTCTGCCTCTCAGAGCTCCTGACCGAAAGATTCAAGAAGGTCATAACGTCGAAAAATATCGTTTTAAAATCAATTTTAACGCTTATTAAGGCGGGATTCTTTGCAATTCTTGTCATCTATGCATTCGGGTACGATCTCGGCCCCAATTATTCAATTCATGCTCTCCTCATAACCGCCATCGCAGTACTTTTGTCCTTCTCTGACGTTGGATATAGCATCCCGGACTCAAAGGTAACAAGATTTTTGGGAAAGCTTGCCCTTCCCATCTTTATCTTCCACGGATTTATGAGATGGACATTCCACGATATCTACCCGGCAGAGGCAGTTACAGTTAAGATGTTCATATTTATGATAGTGGTAAGCATTGCTTTTTCACTTGTAATGATGTGTCTTACAGACCTTATTATGAAAGGCCTCAAGGCCCTTGGAAAAACAATATCAAAGCACATTTAATAAATGGAAAGCCCGTAGCAAATAAAGCTACGGGCTTATTGTTAATATGAATCATTTTCATAGTTTAATAATTCACTTCGTGAATTGTGAAATATCTCCCTTTGGTCGATGTGAAATGAAATTTGCCCACATTCGCGTCAGCGAATATTTCACATTTGCAAAGCAAATATTTCACAGCGAAGCTATTTCACTTGCCCGAAGGGCAAATTTCGTTGAAAAAAGCACTTGCGAAAGCAAGTGCTTTTTTCTGCGAAAGACGGGCAATAAGGTGCGTAAACAAGGGTAAAAACGAAGAAAAGGTGCGCAACCTATCCGCTGCATTTGCCCAGCAGCGTTAGTAAAGCTATAATCACAATTGCCACCCAAAAGCCACTGGAACAGCCGAGGCCGCCACTGCCGCCGCCCGAGCCGCCACTGGTGCTTTTGAAGGCGTGAAAATCATTCATATCGGGCATCGCGTTTTCCTCCTTCATACATCATATCCGACCCTGTCTGGTATGTGACCCGTTTCTTGATACAACCGAAAAATTTTAAATATAATTCGCATCGCCATCATGCCGACGCCGTTATCCAGTGTTCTCCAACAAAAGTGACTGTTTTCTACCGTGATCTTTCCCTCATTGAATAGTGCCGTGTAGTCAACATCGCGTTCAATTCGTTTAACGATTAGCTTTTTTCGGCCGCTGGGCATGCGCTTAAGTTTTTCGTGTATTTCTGGTTCGACAAAAGCATTCCTACTAATCGTGATCAAGCCATCATATATGTGGTCGGAGTTTCGCAGTTCCTCTACATTTAGGTTATATGCTGCGTACTCATATACCACCGTGTTTTCGTCCTGTAGGGCAATTCTTGCAGCCCCTCCATAACCGTGGCTCATAATGTGAAACTGCCGTTGTCTTTGCCATCGATGGCGAGGGCAAACAGCGTTCCTTTGTTCACTGCTGCAAAGTATCCAGTCTCATCGTACTGCGCCGCGTAGTGTTTTTCGATCAGCTCCAGCGTTTCACGCAGCTGCAGCATAGCCGCAAATTCGTGCTTGCAGTTGTAGCTGCAGAAGCAGGAGCAAATCAGCTGGCTGATCTCACCGTTGCGGTATTCAAACTCCACCTCGTATGCCTCACTGCCTTCGACGATGGCATAGCCCTTGGTGCCGTCGATACTGATGTATCTGACCTTGTTTTCCATGTAGTATTCGTGGCCGCGCTCTGCGATCGCTGCGGTGACATTCATACCCTTGAGGTCATCCAGACGGAATGTGGTATCGTCGCTGCCGCTGACGAACTCATCGTCTTCCTTTGCCGGTGCCTTAAACCATGTTACCG
>SVTD01000077.1 GCA_015063955.1 Oscillospiraceae bacterium
CCAACTGAGCTACCGGGCCATATTCAAGGGGAACCTCTTCAGATTCCCCTGGTGGAAACAATAGGGCTCGAACCTATGACCCTCTGCTTGTAAGGCAGATGCTCTCCCAACTGAGCTATGCTTCCATTTTTCGCCGTCTTTCTTGACAGCTTTTGTATTATAGCAAACCGAAATCCGTTTGTCAACACTTTTTTTGAAAAAAACTAAAAATTTTTTCAAGCTCTTTACAACGTACGCGCTTGCCGATCCGAAATTCAAATTCGGGTTTGTCGGGGAGGGGGACGGGGACGCAAAACCTTTTTTGAAAAAAAGGTTCTGCACTCTAAAAAACTTTGAACTATTGGTGTAGCTGAAGTTTACAAGGCAAAAGTTGCAGGGCAAAGCCCTGCGGCGCTAACAGCGCCAGCCAACGCTTTAGGGTAAAAACCCGAAAATAAACTTGTTCATTTTCGGGTTTTTACCCTAAAGCGTTGGCTTTTGCCTTTTAGATATCTTTGTCTTTTTTGAGATTTCTTTGCTACTTTCTTTTTCTAAAGAAAGTAGGTTCCCTCCTATAAACCCGAATTTATACCCATCCCTTTTTAAAGTTTTTTGGGAGTGCAGAATCTTTTTATCCTCGGTTATCAGTATTTCTTTTGCCTTGCGTAGCCGCATCGGCGGCACAGGTCCTCGCAGACCTTCCTTGATCTGAGAGATTTCAGAAGCTCCACTGCTCTCTTTGAGGCAAGGATATCCGAAAGAGATGACTCAAATATATTTCCAAGGGGGATCGCTCCATCGGCATCAAGACAGCAGGGCACCACCGTTCCGCAGGACAATACGCCCACCTGATCCCGCAGTCCGTAGCAGGTATGATCCTCACCAAGCTCCTCACCGTCAACATCCGGCCATTCAAATTTCTCGCCCCATTCAAGAAAGACCTTACCGGTTATTCTGTATCCGGAATAGATCTCCTTCCATTCCCCGGGGAAATGCTTATGCATCATCAGAAGTATTTCTCTGTTCATATTATCCGCTCCGCCCTTGTTCCAAAGGCGCATAACGGCAACCTTGCCCCTTTCCGATGCCGCGGAGCAAAAATCAAAGCACGAAAGAAGATAATCCGAAAGTCCGATTCCCATCTCGTTTGCCTCGTAGGCATGGAGGGAAATGCTTACCTTATGCAATGCCTCCGCTCCGAGGAGTATATCTGCCTTTTTCGGAAGAAGAGTTCCGTTTGTTGTGATAATGACCTTGAAGCCCAGCTCCCCTGCTATCTGCAGAAAATCCGAAAGATCGGGATGAAGAAGAGGCTCGCCCATCAGATGGAAATACAGATACTCAGTATGAGGACGCAGCTTCTTCGCTGCCTCTTCAAATTCTCCCTTCGATATATATCTTATTTCCCTTTTCGTGCCGTGGCAGAAGCTGCACCTCAGATTGCAGGCGTTGGTAATTTCAAGAAATGCTTTTTTCAGCATGGCTCCACCTTTTGCGTTTTTTTCTATTCTACCACATTATCTGAAAAAAACAAAGTGATATTTTTCGGCAATATCCCCTTCCTTAAAAGTGTGGACTTTCTTTTTTCTTTGTGATAAAATATAGCTGATATGAGGAGGTACAGTATGCTCAGTATTATTCCTACACCGAAAAAGATCACCGCTCTCGATGGCTTTTTTGACCTTTCCTCCGTTTGTGCCTTTGTAACGGGAGATACGGATAAAAGAATTATTCGCACGCTTGCAACGCTTTGCGAGGAGATACGTGCAACGACAGACGAATACGTTCCGCTTTACGCCGACGATCCCAAAAAGAAAAGCATTGCCGTATACGTAAAAGACTGCAACGATGGCAGGGAGAGCTATCGACTCACCGTTTCCCCTGACAGCATCACGGTCGAGGGCGACAGCGCCGCAGGCGCGTTTTATGGGATCCAGTCTCTGCGCCAGCTCCTTAAGGAAAACGGGAGATCAATTCCCTGCTGTATCGTGGAGGACGCTCCCGATTTTTCTTACCGCGGCTTTTATCACGACGTTACAAGAGGAAGAGTTCCCACACTCGAAAAGCTCAAGGAGATAGTTGACACCCTTGCGTATTTCAAGATAAATTCCCTGCAGCTCTATATCGAGGACGCCTTCACCTTCAAGGAGCTTGAGGGTATCGCAACCGAAGAAAGCGCCCTTACCCCTGCGGAGATCCTGGAGCTTGACGGATACTGCCGCGACCGCTTTATAGATCTCATCCCCTCGATGGCCACCTTCGGGCATCTGTATACTCTTTTGCAGAGCGAAAAATACAACCGCATCTGCGAGCTTTGGGGCCACAGGCAGGAAAGAAATTTCTGGCTTGAAAAGCAATGGCACCACACTGTGGACGTTTACGATCCCGAGACCATAGAGGTCATCGGCTCAATGCTCCGCCAGTATATCCCGCTTTTTTCATCCCGGTATTTCAATATCTGCTGTGACGAGACCATGGACCTATGCAACGGCAAAAACGCCGGCCGCGACAAGGGCGAAGCGTATTTTCATCACGTCGCCAAGCTCATTGATATCGTAAGATCCTACGGCAAAACGGTTATGATGTGGGGCGATGAATGCATGGCTCGACCCGAGCTTTCCAAAGAAAGACTCCCCTCAGACACTATAGTTCTCAACTGGTGCTACCGAAAAGAAGTCAACGAGTGGATACCCAAGCATTTCTTTGAGCAGGGCTTTTCCCAGATCGTCTGTCCCGGAACGACCTCGTGGGAAAACTTTATCGAGAATATCGACGTCTCAGTCGGAAATATCTCAAGCTTTGCCGCCCACGCGAAGAAGTACGGCGCCCTGGGAATACTCAATACGAACTGGGGCGATTTCGGTCACGTATGCCCCTTTAACTGCAATCTTTACGGTCTTCTCTTCGGAGCAGAAAAAAGCTGGACCGTTGAAGGCGAAACGGGAGAGGACTTCGAGCTGGCGGCAAGCCTGCTCCTTTACGGAGTTGATTTCAATATGGCAAAGACTCTGCGTGCACTGGCAAAAGCCTCCGAGACCTGCAACTGGTCAAACTTTGTTATCTGGCATTCTGCCGTAACTCTTGAAAACAAAAAGATCCCCCTCCGGCTCGGACACGGTCCCGAGGGCAGACATACGGCAGAGGACGCCATCCGCGCCGTTCAGACGTGCCGTGAGGAGGCATCGCGCCTTTCTGCTCTCCGGAGAAGCGACAGCATAATCACCGATCTTATGCTCTCCTGCCGCGCCCTCGAGCTTATGAACAGACTTGTTCTTATGGTAAACGGTGCTGAGGGCTATGAAGACCGCGGCGAGCTGAAGGCGGAATTTGACCGTTGGCTTTCCGATTACAGCGCCGCGTGGCTTCGCGACGATAAGCCCTCCGGCCTTTGGCGGATCTGCGAGATTATCAAAGGTATAACCACCGTACCAACAAATAAAGAATTATCAGAGGAATAAGCCCATTCCCGCCTTCAGGGGACAACTGATGATTCCGTTTTTCTTTAGCACACGACAAAAAAGGTCCGCAACTCACGTTGCGGACCTTTTTTCGCACCTCATACTCTGTACTGTAGGTGCGGTCAATTATTTCTTGCATCTTGCAACGATATACCAGCGGTCGCAATCCTCTGCGGGATCGCCGAAGCTGAAATCCCCGAAAACGCCGATGACCTCAAAGCCCGCCGCTTCAAGCTCGCGGCAAAGCTCCTCTTCTGAGTAGCATCGCTCCCGAACCACCTCGTCGCTTCTCTGCCAGAGTCCGTTTTCCGTCTCCTCAAAAACGCTGAGATAAAAATCGCACAGCGCCTTTTCCTTATCGTAATCATTCTGCCAGCAAACGAGAACCCCCTCATCCTCGAGAATGTAATCCCTTCCCGAATAGAAATTCTCAAACTTGTGGGGAGTGTTTACGTCAAAAACGAAAAGTCCGTCGGGGTCAAGATAATTGTGGACGGTGGCAAAGCATTTTGCAATATCGCCCTTCCCCGTCAGATGGTTGATGCCGTCAAGACAGCACACCGCCGCGTTTACCGTGCCGTAAAGCTCGAAGCTTCTCATATCCTGCAAAAGCCACAGAATATCCGTGATCTCTCTCTCGTAGCACTCCTCTCTTGCAACGGAGAGCATATCGATGCTGAGATCCACTCCCGTCATATCATAGCCGCGGCTGTGGAGGGCAAAGGTCATGGCACCCGTGCCGCAGCCAAGATCAAGAACGCTCTCTATACTGTTTCCGAACCTGCGAAAGACCTCTGTGAGAAAATCTGCCCATGCCTCGTAATCGGTCTCGCTGTTCAGTATATCGTAGCCCGCTGAAAGGGCTGAATATCCGTTATCCTGCATTTTATCCCTCAACTATCAGCTTTATTATTTCTTCTGCTTTTGCACCGTGAATATAGTCGCCAACGTCCGAAAGAGCGGCCCGCAGAGAGTCCTTTCGCAAAGCTTTGCCCCGAAGCCTCTCCGAAAGAACGCCGACGTCCGACAGGGCAAAGAAATCACCCGTGATCCCGGCATCCTCGATGATGCCCTTTCTTGACGTATACCCGATCTCCACCGAGCCGTAGGAAAATCTCCTCTTTCGCTCTACAGAAAAGCGTGGACTCTCGCCGTAGTTCCATTCCCATTTTGAATATTTTTTACAGGCAAGCTCTTCAATATCTGCCTTTTCCGAAAGGGAAAGCTCCTCTGCTTCGCCGCTGAAAAGTCGGCAAAGCTCTCTTGCAAAGCCGAGAGGATCGGCAGGACCGCGGTAGCCTTCAATATCCCTGATGTTGGCAACACGGCTCCTCACGCTTTTTATCCCCTTTGACTCCATCTTGTCCGGGCCGACTCTAAGAGCTCCCTCAAGGGCTGACATATCCGCAGAAAACAGAAGAGTTCCGTGATGGAGAAGCCTTTTTCTTCCGTCGGCACAGTTATGGACGCACTGGGCGTTTCCGGAGATCTTCGCGCCCCCTGCCTCAATATCGTTTCTGCCGTTTGGGGCCGCCTCCACACCGAAGGCTCTGAGAGCCTTACAAATTTTTTCAACGTAGGGGAGAAAGTTTATGCCCTCGCCGCAATCGTCGCAAACGAAGGAAAAATTCACGTTGCCGGGATCGTGAAATACGGCGCCGCCGCCGGTCAGTCGGCGCACCACCTTGACAGCGTTCTTTTCGCAAAAGGAGGCATCCACCTCGGCGTAAGCGTTCTGATTTTTGCCGATGATGACGCTTTTTCCGTTTCGCCAGATCATAAAGGCGCTGCCCTCGCCACGCTCAAGAAGATACTCCTCGGCGGCAAGATTGAAATAAGGAGAAAGACTCTCGTTAAATATTACTCTCAAGCTCTGCTCCTCCTTTGTTTTCAGGCCATTCGGGTTTTCTGCAATTGTAAAATATACCCCTTGCGCACAGCATTTTAGTCGCTTGCATAATTTGCATATCGGCGGGCGATCCTTCCTTGTTCTACCCTATTATACTATCTTTTTTCAAGGTTTTCAACCATACCCCGAAACTTTACTTGAAAGCTCGGGAATAATATGGTAAAATAAGAAAAAAGGAGGTACAGACCAATGAACGAAACAATGAATACCCTTATCGGACGCCGCAGCGTCCGCTCTTATAAAAAGGAGCAGATCACAAAGGAGGAGCTCGATGCAGTTCTCACCGCAGGCATCTGGGCGCCTACGGGAATGAACCGTCAGCACACACGCCTCGTGGCAGTGACCGACCCTCACCTTGTAAAAAAGCTTTCCCTTATGAACGCCGCAGTTATGGGAAGCGATAGCGATCCCTTCTACGGTGCGCCCTGCGTGGTCATCGTTTTCGGTGATTCCAACGTATACACCTACGTTGAGGACGGCTCTCTTGCCATGGGCAATATGATGAACGCCGCCCATTCCATCGGTCTCGGCTCCTGCTGGATCCACCGCGCGCGGGAGATGTTTGAGTCCGAGGAAGGACGGGCACTTATGGCCGAGTGGGGCATTCCCGAAAGCTATAAGGGTGTAGGCAACTGCATCCTCGGATACACTGACAATCCCCCCGCAGACAGACCGAGACTTGAAGGAAGAACCGTTATAGTATAAAGCAGAAACGTTCTTCGCGAAGGCTTCTGCAGCTCTGTTCGCCTTACGGCAGGTGATACTTGGCCTTGCCAAGCTTTAAATGCGAACATAATATCACTAAACCCTTAGGGTTTATATCACTTTCGCGAAGCGAAAATATCACGCTGCCACGGGCAGCATATCACTTATCGGACAAAAAGAAAGAGAAGACGCTTTTATTCACTCGTGATAAAAGAATCTTCTCTTTTCTGTATTTGGCAGGCTTAGTTTACCCGATTGCTCTTGTACGCACAAACGCAGTGACGGGACAGTTAAATCACTAAAAGCGCTCAGGTCTTTTCGGGAGGAACGACGGAGGTTTCTATGGAAGTGGTTTCAGCGCTTTCCGTATCCTTTGTTTCGTCTGCAACCGTTGTTTCTTCTTTTTTGGTGTCCTTATCCTTGTTATCAGCCTCACCGCAGGCGGTCAGCGCCGACGCAAGCATTACAAGGGTGAGCAAAAGTATAATGATCTTTTTCATTTCGAATCTCCTGAAAAATAATTAATACCGCAAGAGGTAACAGATATATTATAAACCCACCCCGCCCTCAAGTCAAGAGCTATACTTCAATTGACGCCGAAACGGCAACGTCAACTACAAAGAATCGTAAATACCGTAGCCGCCGCTTTCCTGCAAGCATTGGATCCCTGCCTCCGTATCCTCGGCCATACAGACATCCCCCGCCGACAGCCCCGGACTTGAAAAACCATCATAATACAGAACGGGAGCCCCAAATGGCTCCTTTTCAAATTCTGGTTTATCGGGGAGGGGGACGGGGAATGCAAAGAACTTTTTTGAAAAAAAGTTCTCTGCACTCTCAAAAAACTTTGAAAAAGGGTGGGATAAATTCGGGTTTGTCGGTGTGTTGAAGATAACCCGTAGGGCGGGCAGACCCTTGCCCGCCGTCTTCAGCACGCGAGCCGATCTTCAAATTCGGGTTTGTCGAACTGTTTAGTCAAACCCTGTAGGGCGGTCAGACCCTTGACCGCCGTCCTATCAGCATACGAACCGTCCTTCAAATTCGGGTTTATCGAACTGTAGGAAGCTGAACATAGTAAGTCCTTCCCCCATGATTTGGGGGAAGGTGGCAGCCGTAAGGCTGACGGATGAGGGTTGCTACCTGGGTGCGAACTGTCTGAGA
>SVTD01000078.1 GCA_015063955.1 Oscillospiraceae bacterium
TCATGTTGAATGGAAAGACCGATGATCTCTTGATAAAATTTGATTTCCTCATTGAAATTTTGAGTTTGGATGGTTATGTGCATCATTTTCATAGTGGACAGTCTCCTTTAAATTCTTATTTATCGGTTAGTTGTATTATAGCACAACTTGACTAACAAACACCCTTAGTTTTTTAAAAAACCAAGGGTGTTTTCGTATCTTGCTGTACTGTCCTTTAGAGTACGCTCCATATGGGGATCTTTTTTGCGTTTTAGTTAAGGGGCTGAAGCTCCTCGTCACGACCCTCTGTGTAGAACCAGGAGTAGCCGCGCTCAGCATAACGGCTGAGCTGCTTTCCCGTTTTCTTCGTTCTCTCGCAGAGAGTTACGTCATAATTCTCGCGAAGCTCTCTGGCCTTCTTCTGAGCTGCAACGTAGTTTTCGCGGTCGTAGATAACGACAACCTTATCCTTACCGTCGGGGATCTTGAAATTACCTCTGTCCTTGAGGATCGCAAAAATTCTCTCAAAGCCGATGGAGAAGCCGACAGCGGGAATAGACTCGCCGATAAACTTGCCGATAAGGTTATCGTAGCGTCCGCCGCCGCCGATGGCTCCGGAAAACTCAAGGCTGTGGATCTCAAATACCGTACCCGTATAGTATCCCTGTCCGCGAACGAGGGAAATATCAAAGTCAAGCTTAACTGTGTCGCCGGCAATTGCCTCAACGCTCGACATAATATATTCAAGATTTGCAAGGGCGTCTGCCTCACCGAGAAGTGCGCGGACGTCCTCCATAGTGATCTTTCCTGCGGAGAAGAACTGACAGAAGCGCTCAACGGTCTCGGGATCGAATTCCTTTGCGAGAAGCTCAGCTCTGACTCCGTCAGCACCGATCTTATCAAGCTTATCAAAGGTGATGCATACGGAATCAAAGGATTCCTCGGAAAATCCGATCTTCTCGATCACTGCACGAAGGAGAGAACGGTCGTTGATCTTGATTTTGAAATCGCCGATACCGATCTTTCTGATAGCCTCTGCAGTTGTGAGAATAAGCTCGATCTCGCATTCGGGGGCCTTTGAGCCGATGATATCAATATCGCACTGAACGAACTCGCGAAGGCGGCCCTTCTGAGAGTTTTCCGCACGGTATACGCGATCAGCCTGAATAGCCTTGAAGGGGAGCATAAGATTCTGACGGTTATTTGCAAAATAGCGGCAAAGGGGGAGTGTGAGGTCATAGCGAAGACCCATATCGGAAAGAGCCTTTGTATCTCCGCTTTCCAGCGCCTTCTGAAGCTTTGCACCTCTCTTCATCACCTTGAAGATAAGGTTAAGGTTATCGCCGCCCTCGCTCTTATCGAGGTTCTCTGCGTCCTCAACGATGGGGGTGATGATGTGCTCAAAGCCTGAGTTCTTATAAGTATCAATAATTACGGACTGAAGATAATCGCGTATCTCCGCATCGGAGGGCAGATAATCGTTCATTCCCTTTACGGTTTTTGTTTTCATATTTTATTTTTCCTTTTCTTTATATATTATTCTCCCGCGATCGCCTTATGAAGCTTTTCAATGGGAAGCTTCGGACGGCGGTCATAGGTGAAGACGCCGTTCATTTCCTGCATTACGTCGGTGAACTGAGTGTAGCAGAAGCCGCATATCTCGCCGTTTTCACGAAGGGCAGCACAGAGGGCTGTGATCCTTGCTTCAAGCTCTTCTGCAGACTTTGGAGCCTCTCCGTAGCCCCAGGGATTTGAGGATTCCTGCTCATCACTCTCAAAGATCGCATCAAGATCGAAGAAGGATCCGCCAAACTCGGAAACGAAATAAGGCTTCTTTCCGTCGTATCCGTCGTCAAGAGCGCGATAGTTTACGGGATATTCTCCCTCGCCCGTGATAAGGCACTCGTAGCGCGCCTTGAAGGTCTCGGGATTCTGATCGTAATCGTGGCTGTCGTATATATCCGTAGATGCGGTATGCACCCATCCGGAGGAGTCGATAACGAGACGGGTAGGATCATACTGCTTCGTGATATCGTAGCAAAGCTGAGGAAGAGCACGGTTTCCCATGGGGAAGGACTCGTTGAAGGGGCACCATCCGATGATCGCGGGAGAGTTTACGTCTCTCTCCACAGCCTCCATCCACTCGGGGATCATATGGGGAGTAGATGCATCATTGGCAATATCAAGTCCCCAGTTGGGATACTCGCCCCAAAGGAGGTATCCTGCCTTATCCGCCTCGTGGATAAATCCGGGCTCGAAGACCTTCATATGCATTCTGGCTCCGTTAAAGCCTGCCGCCATCTGAAGTTCTATATCTCTTTTGAACTCAGACGCATCCGATGCAGTATAGATTCCGTTGGGGAAATAGCCCTGATCGAGAACGAGGCACTGGAAAAGAGGCTTTCCGTTAAGAAGCACCCTCCTGCCATCTGTTTCTATATATCTCATACCGAAATACGCCTGAACCTTATCCTCACCGAAGGAAAGCTCTGCGTCGTAAAGATTGCCCTCTCCGATATCCCAGAGGACGGGATCCTCGATTTTTACGGAGAAGGTAGCATAGCCGCCCGTTACAAAGCTTTCAGCCGTTGCTACGGTCTCACCCTTAAAGGTGATCTTGGCAGAAACCTTTCCCTTGCCCTCTGTCTTTACGGTAAAGTCTGCCTTTTCATTCCTTACGTCGGGAAGGATCTTTACGTGCTTTATATATGATACGGGTACGTACTCAAGCCAAACGGTCTGCCAAATGCCCGTGCAGCGGGTATAGAAGCAGCCGTGGTTTACCTCTGCCTCACACTGCTTGCCGGAGGGCTGAAGCTTATCGAGGACATCATCGAAGGCTGCGATATTTATGCGGTTCTTTCCTTTATTGAGAAGCGCAGTAACGTCAAGGGTGATGGGAGTATAGCCGCCCTTATGCTCACCTGCAAAAGCAGAGTTTATCCACACCTTCGTATGATAATCGCAGGCACCGATATGAAGAAGAACTCTTCCCTTCTCGCAGTCAAAGCGCTCGGGAAGGTCAACCTCTCTCGTGTACCACACCTTTTTCATATGGTATGTCTCCTCAATGCCCGACTCCTTTGATTCAGGCACGAAGGGAACGTTTATCTTTCTTGAATAGCAGTCCTTCTGAGAGTACTCGCCCTCGTCCAGCTCATTATCCTTGTCTATCTCGAAATCCCATACGCCGTTAAGACACAGCCAGCTTTCCTCGCTTCTGCGAAGGGAGGGACGGGGATACTCAAGTCTTTTTACGTTATTCATATAACCTCCTGAACAAGATGAAATGAATAATAATTGTGTATTATTAAGCGTTTTGCATTAACTCCCCGATAAACTGAAATTTTAAGATCGGTTAGCACACTTTTACCTATACATTATACAAAATGCCCCTCTCCCTGTCAACGAATGAGGAAAACTTTTTTATAAAACCTATTGACAAGACGGTAAATCTTGCTATAATGAAACTGTACTAAGACACATAGTACAGTTAGAAAGGAGGAACAGATGCTTTATATTGACGTAATGTCACGAACTCCCGTCTACGAGAAGATATGCGATCAGATAGAAAAGCTTATAGGCGCGGGCCTTCTGAAGGAAGGCGAGCAGCTTCCCAGCGTCCGCTCCCTGTCCATTCAGCTTTCCGTTAACCCAAACACTATCCAGAAGGCTTACGGCGAGCTTGATTCCAAGGGAATAGTCGGAAGCGTTCCCGGCAAGGGCTGCTACGTTATGCCCGGAGCAAGAGCCATCCTTCGCGAGCTTGCAAAAAAGCGTCTTTCGGAGATAACCGCAATTTCCGCAGAGCTCCTCGCGGCAGGCGTGACAAAAGAAGAAATAATTGATGCTGTGAATAAAGCACAAAACCCCGATAAGGAGGAAATCAAATGATAACGACCACAGGTTTAACAAAAAAGTTTGACGGCGTCACCGCTCTTGAGAGCGTGACCTGCACCATACAAAACGGCTGTATCTACGGAATGGTGGGATCAAACGGCGCGGGTAAGTCAACCTTTCTTCGCGTTCTTTCAGGCGTTTACAAGGCAGACGGAGGAGAGGCTCTGCTTGACGGCGAGCCTATTTACGAAAATCCCGTCTCGAAGGCAAAGATCGCTTACGTTCCCGACGAGCTTTACTATATCCCCGCCGCAAATCTCAAGAGAATGGGCAAGATGTACGCCGCTCTCTATCCGGATTTTGACTGGAACACCTTCAACACCCTTGTGCGTGATTTCGGTCTCCCCGCAGACCGCGGAATCAACACCTTTTCAAAGGGTATGCGCCGTCAGGCTCTCACGATCCTCGCTCTCGCCTCAAAGCCCGAATACATATTCTTTGACGAGACCTTTGACGGACTTGATCCCGTTATGAGAAATTACATCAAAAAGCTTATCTGCCAGGACGTTATCGACCGCGGCGCCACCGCCATCATCACGTCCCACTCCCTGCGCGAGCTTGAGGACACCTGCGACCAGCTTGCCCTTCTCCATAAGGGCGGACTTATCCTTGAGAGCGACGTTCAGAACCTCAAGACCTCTCAGTATAAGATCCAGATCGCCTTTTCTGAGGAGTATGACAGATCAAAGTTCGAGGGCATCGATATCGTGCATTTCGTAAAGCACGGCTCGGTCACCAATATGATCGTCAGAGGAGAGCGACAGGAAACAGTCACCCGTCTTTCCGCTATGAACCCCGTTCTTCTTGACGTTCTCCCCCTCACCCTTGAAGAAGTATTCACCTACGAGATGGAAGCCCTTGGCTATTCATTCAATCTGGACTAAGGAGGTAACGAAAAATGAAGAAAACTCTTTTTTCACGCGGTCTTTACGTTGAAGGGCTCCGCAGGCTCCGTGTCCTCGGCTTTATCGCCCTTGCGCTGATGCTTCTCATTCAGCTTTCACCTGCCATTTCTCAGGTTATCGACTATTACTATTATCAGGACTACTATATGGAGCAGGCTGAGGTCTACGGCAATCAGGACTATACTCCCGTCACCGTAAACGCTTCTCTCCTCTTTGTTGCATCCCCCGTAGTTGCAGTCATAGTTGCACCGATAATGGTCATCAGTCTGTTTTCGGTATTTAACAAGCGCGCCTCCAGCGATTTTTACCACGCCCTCCCCTACACACGTCCCTGCATCTTTTTAAGCTTTATGGCGGCGGTACTCACCTGGGCGGCAGGCATCAGCGTGCTTTGTGCAGCCGTAGGTATTATCAGCTACGTTGCCTTCCCACATATCTTCACGGTTATCTTTGCGGAAAGCCTTGAGCTTATTCTTTCCTATATCGCCCTCTTCCTCCTGGCAACAGGCGGAACGGTACTTGCCATGAGCATTACGGGAACACCTCTTTCCAATCTCTGCGTTACCTTCCTCGTGCTTTTCCTCCCCAGATTCATTATCACGATAATGACTACCGCCATCGAAAACGACGCAGAGTTCCTCGTGTTTGACTCTGTTTCAAACTCCTTCTTCTCCCCCGATTTCAACGTTCTTTTCGGAACCGTTATTTTGTTCTTGTTCTTCGGAAACATCGATTACGCCGCAAATCTCCCCGCTGATATATACTCCATCGCTCTGGGACTCGTTTACCTTGCCATTGCGCTCCTGCTCTTCACGAAGAGAAAGAGTGAAACGGCAACTCAGCCCGCTCCCGGTAAGGCAGTTCAGCATATAATCCGCATTATGCTCACAATGGTAGTGGGTCTTTTCGCAACCATCCTCTTTATCGAGGGCGAATGGGCAGGATTTATCATTGTTTCCATCATTACCGCCATAGTATACTTTGCATACGAGCTTATCACAACTCACCGCTGGAGAAATCTTCTCGGTGCTCTTCCCTACTACGGCGTGGTAGTCGGACTTTGCATCCTTTGCGGCGCAGTTATCGTCTGCGTTCCCAAGATCGCCGCATCCTACACTCCCGATGCCGATGATATCGACTCCGTCCGACTTATCTACGATGACTACTATAACGACGACTGGTTCGGCTCCGAGGCTCAGGACCTTAAGCTTCGCGACAAGGATATCAGAAGGATCGTTGCCGATACTCTGAAGGGAAATATGGATTATTACAAAGAAAACGGCCACGTCGGCACCTATTATTACGAGAACCTTGATGCAGACGATAAGATCTATCTCGAGCATGAATATGACCGTATGATAACCCAGACCGTTGCCATCAAGGACGGCGCTTTCACCAAATACCGTACCCTCTTCTTTGCAGCCGAGGAATACGCAGAGCTTCTCAGCGCTCTCGAAAGCAATAAGGATTATATCGAAGCCTGCAAAACTCTCCCGAAGCCTGCAAAGAACTCCATCTGGCTCGGCATCGACAGAAATGTGGATTACAGCTACTGCGAAAAGGTGCTTGAAAGCCTTCAAAAGGAGATAGAGGCGCTCTCTTTTGAGGAATGGTACAATATCGCCCACAATGCCGGCTACTACAATCCCGAATTCAATCTCTACTATACGAGCGATGATTACGATTCTTTATCCGTAGATCTTCACATCTCCTCAAACGTATTCCCCAAGACCTTCGAAATGGTCCTTGAGGCAGAAAATATGGACATTGAGCAGAGATACCGGGAGATGAAGAAGCTGGCAACGGATAAGGAGTTTGCCTCCTCAGACGATCTTTGGTATGCAAGCATTGACGTTACCTTTAAGGTGCCCACCGACGAAAGCGGAAGAAACTATTATTATTACTTCAGCGAATACGGCTACGAAAACTGGGACGATGGCTACTACGAGCTTTTCGAGGATCTGCTGACAAAGGTAGAAGCAACGGACAAAAAGCCTGACAGCGACAGCTACGTTATGATCCGCTACCAGTACGAAACTGAGACCGACGGAGTATACGACAGTGTGTATCTCCCCCTCCCCGACGATTTTGACCCCGCAAGCTGGGAGCTTATCATCGAGGATACGGAATACCACGAGGGAATCTACTATTAATAAAAAGGCTGCTGCATAAATAAAATGCAGCAGCTTTTCCTTTCAGACGGTGCAGTATGAAGGCAGGATAGTGAAAATTCGGGTTTATCGGTATGTTTCAAACTGAAATTTGAAAGGTAAAAGATAAAGTTTGCACCAAGTCCTTCCCCGATGGAAGGACCCGCGTAGCGGGGGGATCCGTCTTGATTCGGGGGAAGGGGGACCGCAGAGCGGTGGATGAGGGTTGAACATCA
>SVTD01000079.1 GCA_015063955.1 Oscillospiraceae bacterium
TCTCAAATTAAATACTCGTCCTCGCAAATGCCTTGGTTGGAAATCTCCTCTTGAACTTTTTTCCGGCGTTTTGTTGCACTTGACTTGACAATTCAAGGAAAAAAAGGTTCTGCACTCCAAAAAACTTCAACTATTGGTGTAGCTGAAGTTTACAAGGCAAAAGTTGCAGGGCAAATGCTTTTATTACTAATGCAAAAAACCGACCTCATTGGGGGTCGGTTTTGTTTGTTCGCTATCAGCATTCAACGGCTATTTTTATAACTCCGTCGCGCTTGTTTTCAAAAAGGTCGTATGCCTCGGCGATCCTCGCAAGGGGGTAGGTGTGAGTTATAAGGGGCTCGGTATTAAGCTTTCCTTCGGCAATGAGTGCAAGGGTTTTCTCGCAGTCACAGCCGTCAACGCCGCCGGTCTTAAAGATCAGATTCTTTCCGTACATTTCGGGCAGGGGCAGGATTTGCGCTTTATCGTAAAGCGCCACCACCGTAACGGTGGCATTGGGACGTGCGCACTGCCATGCAAGAGCGAAGGTATCGTCTGCGCCTGCAACCTCAAGCACCACGTCTGCACCGTTATGATCGCTGTTTTTCTGAACGAAGTCAAGGCACTCCTCAGGCTTTACCGTCAGCACCTCGGGATAACGGTCATTTACAAAACGGATACGCCCCTCGTCCTTTTCACATACGATTATTCGCTTCGGCTCTTTCAGCATAGTGCAAAGAAGGGTGCAAATTCCCGTGGGGCCTGCTCCGATGATAAGGACGGTATCCTCTTTCGTTATCTCTGAAATCTTCGCCGCCCAGTATCCCGTTGCGAGAACGTCTCCGACGAGGAGGGCCTGTCTGTCGCTTACGGTGTCGGGTATCTTATTGAGCCCACGGTCTGCCAACGGGACGCGGACGTATTCAGCCTGGCCACCGTCAATGCGACATCCCAGCGCCCAGCCGCCGTTTTTATCCGTACAGTTATTGACGAATCCCTTTTTGCAGAAGTAGCATTCACCGCAGAATGTCTCAACGTTCACGGTTACTCGGTCTCCGGGCTTTACGTGGGTTACCGTATCCCCGACCTCCTCCACAACGCCCACCATCTCGTGACCGACGGTTATGCCCTCCACGGCCTTGGGAACGCTTCCGTGCTTTATATGAAGGTCGCTTGAGCAGATGCTTGACAGAGTCACTCTGACTACAGCATCCCGCCCGTCGCAAATCTTTGGTCTCGGCTTCTCCAGAAGCTCGAACTTTCCTTTTGAAGTATACGTATACGTAAGCATATTTTTGCCATCACTTTTTCTTGTTTTTTGTTTTCGTTGCTTCGAAGCTCACGTTTATAAGGAATTCTACAAGATCGTCAGCCGCATCGGGCAGGATCACCGATATCCAGTGGCGCTTGTTCATATGATAGGCGGGATACACTCCGTCGCTCTTCCCAAATGAGCCGAACATTTCCACAGGCAGCTTCACATTGACCACATCCACTGCTTCTTCGCTTTCAATGCCGAATCTTTTTCGCGGTATCTTCATTATTATTCCGTACCATTTACGGCTGTCTCTGTGTCTGAGAACTGTAGTTTCAAAGTCCTCCTCAAAGGGGCAATCGGGCTCTGTTCCGAAGGCTTCTCTACAATAATCAATAAGCTTTTCTTTCGTCATTTTTACAGCTCTGCAAGAATTTCGGCGGCATTTGTATCGGGCTTTACCTTTGGCATTATTTTTTCAATATTGCCGCTTTCATCGATTATAAAGGTCGTTCTGACTACGCCGAAGCTTACCTTGCCGTAAAGCTTTTTCTCCTTCCAGACCTCATATGCTTTAATGGCTGTTAGCTCGGGGTCTGACAAAAGCACGAAATCCAGTCCGTGCTTTTCGGCAAATTTTTGATGAGAGGCTGTGCTGTCCTTGCTTATACCTATGACCTCAACGTTTCTGTTCTGAAATTCACGGTACAGTCCTGCAAAGGCGCAGGCCTGACGCGTACACCCCGGGGTGTTATCTCTGGGATAGAAATAAAGTACCACCCTTTTGCCTAGAAAATCGGCAAGGGATACCTCTCTTCCGTCCTTATCATGGAGGGTAAAATCAGGGGCTTTATCTCCGATATTAAGCATTTTTTCTTCCTTTCTCATTTGAGGATCTGTTTTATTATCCAAAGCTGAAATCCTTTCGGGAGGATATTCAATAAAAGCAGCAGAGGATTGCGGTTAAGACTGTAGGCAAATGCCGTTCTTTTCTTTTTCAGTATCTTCTCGGTTTTTCTCGCAACCCGTGAAGGATCGACGCTTCGGGCCTCCACCCGCTCAACGATCCTTTTAAATCGGTCGGCATTGCAGGTATATAGCTTTGTATTCTTGCAAAACCGATCAAGAGCATCTGTTGAAGCCCCCAGCATTCCCGTCGATACAGCTCCCGCACGGAGGACCGTTACGTCTATCTTTTTGAGCTGCAGCTCCATTCTGAGGGAGTAGGCGTACTTATCCAGTGCGCTTTTTGTTACGGCGTATATTCCCGTAAAGGGCAAGGGATCGAGGGGAGCAAGCTCGCTTGTGGTCATTATTATCCTTGACCCCTCGGAAAGCAGGGGGAGAAAAATCTTATTGACAAGATATGCTCCGCGAACGTTTACATCGAATATCCGGTCAAACTCCGTGCTTTTCATTTCAACGAGAGAATCAAGCATATATACTCCCGCAAAATGGATGACGGCAAAAAGACCGTCAGTCGCCTCAGACACCTTTGGAAAAGCGTTTTCTACGCTCTTTTCGTCAGTAATGTCAGCCTTCACGGGAATGATTTTTTCACTTCCCTCTCCCGTTTCCCTGTCAAGGGCAAAAACGAGAAAGCCTTTATCGGCAAGCGCCCTTGCACAGGCACTTCCCATCCCTCCAAAGGCTCCGGTTATGAGTATTGCTCTTTGTTTCATTTTAGTTTATTTGCAGTAGGAGGCAATCGCCGCAGAAACGTATTCGGCTGTACCTACACCGTACCTGTCGATATTTTCTCTGAATCTTGCATCTGTAACGTACATCTGACCGAGGCCTGAAAGTATTTCATCCGTACAGCTATAATAGTTTTTCGTGATATAAGCCTTGAGCTCTTCCACAAGCCTTTGAGCTTCTTCGGAACAGTGAGAGAATCCCTGACCCTTGCATTCGGCAAAGCTTGCAAAAATTGCAAGGAGTCCGTCGTTTACTCTTTGCCATTTTTCCTTACCGTAGCCCTCGGTCTTCTTTTCATATTCAGCATAGGCATCCGTGCCTGACCATTTTTTTCTTGCTTCTTCTGTGTAATTTTTCATAATCGTCACCATATAAAAGGAATCAATCTGTATTTTACCTTCTTTTTGTATTCCACGTAGCCGGTCAGCTCCTTTGTTAAGAGCTTTTCCTCGTCAATTATGCGCACGGCGATAAGTACGGGATAGAATGCAAATGGAATGAGGGCATAGAATGAGCCGAGGATGAGGGGCATCATCAAAAAAAGAATGACCGTTGCCGCGTACATAGGATGGCGCACGATGCCGTAAAGCCCCGTATCTATGACCTTCTGATCCTCTTCTACCTTGACAGTTCTTGAAAGATATGCGTTTTCACGCAGGACCTCGGCATAGAGGATATACGAGAGAATAAAGAGAACTGATGCGATTATTACAACTACGAGAGGTACCTCAGACCACCCGAAGCGCTCGTCAAGTCCTGCGAGAACAAATCCACCAATGAATATAAGACCGGAAAAGCCGACAACGCCCTTTTGAGACGAGCGCTTTTCCTTTACGTCAAGCCTTTTTTCAAGAAGCGCGGGGGCTTTTACGAGCATAAAGATACCTGCAAAAAACATAGGCACGAAAAGCAGTGCCATAAGGAGCCATCCTCCGAAAAAGGAAAAAGTTCCCGCGGGCAGAAAGACAAGCAGTCCAACGAGAAGAGCACCGCAAACAAATTTTATAATTGCATTAAGTAACAGCTTCATTTTTATCGTTCCTCACATATCTCATTACCGCAACACCGTCCTTAGCGGTGCTATCCTTCAATTCAAAGGGTGTAAGCTCTCCGTCAAAAAACAGGGGCTTATCCTCTTTTTCTGCAATAAGGGGAGCTACTACAAGGCTGAGCTCGTCAACGCATCCCGCCCTGAGAAAAGCTCCGTTTATGATGCTGCCGCCTTCAAGGAGTAGCCAGTTTATATCCGTATGATCGCAGAGATATGCCAGCGCATATTCAATATCGATCTCAGTATCTCCCGCAAAGAAATAAGGTATTTTAAGGGATTCAAGATACGTAAGGTATCTCGGGTCGCAGTCCTGCGTCAGCACCTCAATTATCTGAGCTTTATCATAGCCGGGATCAGAGTCCTCAATGAAGGCACTTTTCCAGCCAAGCCTGCCCTTTGAGTCAAATGCTATTGCATAGTTCCCTGTCATAAGATCGGAATCAAGCAAAAAATTCATATAATATCCGCATACCTTCTTTTTCGGCTCGTAGGCGGAAAGATCGGGGTACCACCCTTGCGTGAAGCTTGACTCCATAGTAACTCTTCCGCAAATAAAGCCTGCGGCACCCTCATTTTTATACCTGCGGTTAAGCTCGTAGTAAACCTCGCAGGCCTCTGCCGCCTCGGGGCAGGAGAGAAAATCTCCCGTTACCTTTCCGTCGATCGACGTTACCATATGGCAGATTATATAAGGTCTTTTTGCCATCATTTCAGCTTCTTTCCGTCGGAAAAGGCGTGTCCGACTGTCTCCCCAAGCTTTATATATGTGTGATGCACGGGATCGTAGGTGATGGCTGAAAGCTTTTCGGGATCGATAAGTCCATCCTCGCCGAGAACCCTCTCATCTGCCGAAACGTTTACTATCTCACCGATGCAGATACCGTCCTCATTGAACTTTAAAAGCTTGCATTCAACGGTCATGGGAAATTCGTTGATGATGGGAGCATTCACAAATTTTGACTTTTCGCAAGTCAGTCCTGCTCTCTCCATTTTATCGGGTACGCTGTTTCCAGAAACTATGCCTACGTAGTCTGCCTCGATAACGTGAGCGGCGTCGGCACAGCTTACGGTAAAGGCACCGCTTTCAATAATATTCTTAGTTGTCTTATGGTCGTCAGCCAGGCAGACCATAAGCTGATTCGTATCGTAGGTGCCGCCCCACGCTGCATTCATACAGCAGGGATTTCCCTCCTTATCGTATGCCGCAACAATAAATACGGGCATGGGATATGCCCAGGTCTTAACACCGAAATCTTTACGCATAAAATTTACCTCTCTGCAAATAATACTTTATATTTTGATTGTAACATATTATCTTCTTTTTCTCAACTGCGATTTTTGCAATTTATTGACACAGACACTAAAAATTGCTATAATATTTTTATAACATAATTCTCATGAAAGAGGTATACTTTTATGGCTAAAACTGTTCAGGATATCCTTGCCCTTATCAAGGATAACGGCATTAAGATGGTTGACTTCAAGATGGTGGACATCAACGGTCAGTACCGCCACGTTACTATTCCTGCGGAGAATTTCTCTGAGGATACTATGAAGAGCGGTATCGGCTTCGATGCCTCCAACTACGGCTACGCAGTAGTTGAAAAGAGCGATATGGTGTTTATTCCCGACCCCGACACGGCTCTTATCGACCCCTTCTGCTCTATCCCCACTCTGTCTATGACAGGTAATGCAATGATAATCGACACTCCCGAAAACCGTCCCCTCGCTCAGTACCCCCGCAACATCATCAAGGCTGCCGTTCAGTATATGAAGGATTCCGGTGTTGCTGACGAGATGAAGATCCTTCCCGAGTTCGAGTTCTATCTTTTCGACAACGTGGGCTGGCAGGTTGACGGAAAGAACATTTCCGCAACGGTAGATGCACAGCAGTCCTACTGGAACTCTGCAACGGAGGGCAAGGGCGTAGTTGTTCCAAAGCAGAAGAACTACCACATTGCAAAGCCCTTTGATACCTCATACGAGTGCCGTAGCGAGATGTGCCTCCATATGAAGGATGCGGGCATTGATATCAACTATCATCACCCCGAGGTTGCGGCATCAGGTCAGTTTGAGATCGAGCCTCAGCTCGGTGAGGTAGTACACATGGCTGATGCAACGATGATGATAAAGTACATCATCCACAACACAGCTCTCAAGTACGGTAAGAGCGCAACCTTTATGCCCAAGCCTATCTACGGCGAGGCAGGAAGCGGTATGCACGTTCACATGATCCTCTTCAAGGACGGCGAGCCCGTATTCTCCGACGATAACGGCTACTCCCACCTTTCCGAAACTGCTCACTACTTCATGGGCGGTCTTCTCAAGCATATCGGCTCTCTCTGCGCTATCACAAACCCCAGCACAAACTCCTTCAAGCGTCTCGTTCCCGGCTTTGAGGCTCCCGTAACCGTCGGTTATGCTACCTCAAACCGCAGTGCAGTTATCCGTATTCCCGCATATGCAAAGAGCCCTGACAAGCGCCGCTTTGAGCTTCGTAACCCCGATGCTACCTGCAACCCCTACTTCTGCTATGCGGCGATCCTTATGGCAGGTCTTGACGGTATCAAGAATAAGATCGATCCTCACGCTAACGGCTGGGGTCCCTACGACTTTAACCTCTTCCATCTCAGCGACGAGGAGAAGGCGCGTCTTGAGCAGCTTCCCACCCGTCTTGAGGATGCCCTCGACTGCCTTGAGGCAGACTACGAATACCTTACAGCGGGCGGCGTATTCCCCAAGGAGCTTCTTGATAACTTCATCAAGAACAAGAGAGCGGAATGCAGCGAGCTTTCCAAGATCCCCAATCCTGCTGAGTTTGATAAGTATTATAATCTTTAATTCATGTACAAAAAGCTTTTGATCTATCCTATACTGCTTCTCATTACCTTAGCTATATTCTTAGGCTACGGATTTATCTTTGGCGGAGAATTCCCTATTTGGCTGACAGCTCCTTTCATATTTCTAAACGTTCTTGTTCTGTGTGTGATTAATTTCAGAGGAAGTAAGGAAAAGCCCCTTAATAAATTGATGATGTATTTTATCTTGAATTTACAATGTAAGTGCAACAGAATAAAAAAAGGAGTGACACAAAGGGAAAATCCTGTATAATGGTGTTTGCGGACAACCTAAACAGGAGGAGACCAAATGTGTCACTACAAACATCTTAGC
>SVTD01000010.1 GCA_015063955.1 Oscillospiraceae bacterium
GCCTCGATAACTGTGGTTTCGCCGTAGCCGCAGATCTCGCACACGCTTCCCGTGTAGCCGTCCTCGGTGCAGGTCGCATCGACAGTCTCAGTTACGAAGCTGTGGCCCTTTGCATCTGTGGGGGTCTGAACAACGTTACCGTTGTCGTCTGTGGGAAGTGTCTCGTAAGAGCAGTAGCGGCACTGATCCATAAGCTCGCCTGCCTCGGTGCAGGTTGCTGTATCGATAGTGAAATATGTGTGCTCCTCGGGATCAAGGCGTGCATCACATACCGTACAGTATACGTTGTGTGACTTTACGTTTGTTTCGTTAAGCTCATAACGGTAATAATTACGGTCGTTGTGGAATGCAGTTGTCTGAACGCCCTTCTTGTAGCCGCAAAGTGTGCACTGGTAAACCTCGTCACCGTCAGCCTCACAGGTTGCGGCAGTACCGGAAACCTTAGTAAAGCAATCGCCGACAGAGTGGAGAGCGGGGATAACCTCGTCATACTGAGCGTCGCACTTTGTACAGGTGTATACAGTAGAGCCTGCTGTGAGGCAGCCTGCCTCCTCAGCTACAACGCCGTCGTCCCACTGGTGCTCGCACTTGCCTGCTAAAACTGCAGCCTCGAGAGCGTTACCCAGGTCGCGGCGAACGGATACCATAATATCGTACTCATCCATAGATGCGCTGAATGCGCTTCTGTCAAATCCGGGGAGAGAGAGGTAACGAACAACGTTTGTAGATACTCTGGAAACAACTTCCTTAGCTGCAGCCTCGCCGAGATAATCCTCAAGCATTGAGAGCATCTGGTAGTCCTCGATACCGTCACGCATGATCTCTACACGGAGAGTTCCTACGTAATCCTGTACGAAACGGATCTTAGCCATCTTTCCGCCGTAGAAGAGCTGACCGTTACCGTATATAGCGTGATCTGCATAAACGTGCTTGTTTGTCTTCCACTCGCACATTGTATGAGAGCCTGTGTCAGTAGAGTCTACAAAGCCGCCGTTCTGGTAGTCATATTCATGCCAGTTATTTGTACCGTAATAGAGATAGCCTGTTATATCGTTCTGATAAAGCTGCCAGAAGAGCATCTTTGTCTGGAGACCTGTGGACTCGATAAGGTGGTTACAGTAGGTATAAGTCTTATTCCAGCCTGCGGAATATGCCCAAAGCTCGGAGTTTGCTACCTTACCGTTCTTGTTTGCAAGGTATACCTCAGAATTGATACGGTCGGAGAACTCACCGTAAATATTGTTCCAGTTGAAATAGCCGTGACCTACAAAGAAGTCGACGCCGTTTGTTCCTGTGGGAGAGTTGTTGTCGCCGTAAGACCAGAGGTCGGAGATGGAGCAGGAAAGATCACGGAGGGGCTGAGTATCTGTACCGTTATAGCCTGCTGCTGTAAGCTCGGACTGAGGTGTGAAGGCATAGAACTGAGGACACCAGATAGAAACGCCGCCGCCCTCGATGAGGCCCTGTGTTGCGTCCATAACGTCCTCTGTAGCATAGTTGGAAACGGATGATGTTACCTCATAGTAAGGCAGAGGATGGTTTTCATGATAAGGTACTACTGCCTTTGCATCTTCCCAATTCCGTTCAAGAACGGTGTACCAGTTTGAGATCTCATCAACACCGGGGTTTTCCGTTCCCCCCCACTTTGCCCAGATATCGCCTACAGGCTCGTCTGCTGTGTAGAAATAGAACTTGTCCTTTACATCGTCCCAGATATCGGACTGAGAAAGCTCGGAATATGCATCGGTATAAGCTGAATAGCTTGTAGGTCCGTTCGCATCACCGTAGGTTGCGCCGGGCTGACCTGCGATGCTCTGAGCAGTTACACGGATAGCGTTAACACGGGGATTTGTAACGTAGGGGTTATCGGAATTAAGTGCTCCGGGGATATCCATAGCAAGAAGTCTGTTGTCGAGAAGATAATCGTAGAACTTCTGGTAGGATCCGCCGTAGGTGGTGTTGTTTGAGAGGATGAAGGAAGTTTTAAGTGCGGTCTCCTCGGAAAGGGTGAAATCCCAAACGTAAGCATAGACCGTAGCGGTCTTAACTATCTGGCCTGAGGAGTTTTTAATATCAAGCTGTGCAGAATACCAGCCGGAGGGAGTGTCTGCAGAGCTTCTGAGCTTGATAAAGAATGCCTGGCTCTTGCCGCCGTTAAGCTGGAATTTGCCGCCTGCCTGAGCAAGGGTGATAACGGGGTCAGGTGTCTCACCCTCGCGGATGATAGAGTTATCGGCCGTCATTCCGAGAACGGACTCGGTTTTAAGGTCGGATGTGGTTACGTACATCTCATAGTAAAGCTCAGCAGAGATGCTGTCGCCGCTTTCATTGGTAAAGCTTGTAACGGTTGCGCTCATGCCGGACTTCGTTGTGTCTGAATACAGAACGAATTGAGCGTTTTCTACTTCATTCTTTGCCATGTAAACGGAATATGTGTCCATACCGGACGGAGTTGTGTCGCTGGTAAACACCTTCTTGAAGGAATGCTCAAACCAAAGATCAATGGAGCTGTCCTCGTAAGGCGCCGTCTGCTTCACGTAGGTATCGGCAGGATCTGTTATGCCCGTATCAGCCGAGAATACGCCAACACATACCGCCATAAGAAGCATTACTGCAACCAGAGACATGAAAAACGTTTTGAATAACTTTTTCACAAAAAGCTACCTCCTAAATTATTTTTATTCATATTATAATAACATATTTACATAAAAAAGTCAACGAAATCCCCCCTCTGTCCTGCACTATCAGCCATTTGCACAAACAATGAATATGTTTTATGTGCAGAAAAGAAATTCCCAAATTCTCCTTTCCCGTTTACTTTGACTTTCTTCTTAATATTCAAATTCGGGTTTATCGGGGAGGGGACAGGGGGACGCAAAACCTTTTTCCCAAAAAAGGTTTTGCGTCCCCTTTCTCCCCGATAAACTCGAATTTAACGGCAAAACCTTTTACCTTGCAAAAACCTCTTTACATTCGACAGAAAATATGTTATTCTGTGGTGGTGGGATTTTTAAGCGGTTCTGAGAGGCCGGAAGATCGCAACGTTCAGTCTTGCCGTGAGCAAGGCTTTTTTTATGAAAATGAGGTAAACTATGAATTATAAGGCTCTCCTTATGGACGAGGCCCAGATGAGGCGCAGTCTAGCCAGGATCACTCACGAGATTATCGAGAAAAACCGCGGATGCGAGAATATTATGCTTATCGGTGTTAAGCGCCGCGGCATTCATCTCGCGCACATCCTTGCGGATAACATACAGAAATTTGAGGGTGTCAGCGTTCCTGTCGGCTACGTTGATATATCACTTTACCGCGACGATCTTACCGAGATCCCCAGCGGTGCTGCTGCTGCGGACTGCAATTTCCCCGAAAGCGTTAAGGACCGCACGGTTATTATCGTTGACGACGTTATTTACACGGGAAGAACCACCCGTGCTGCCATTGAGGCTGTGTTTGCCCAGGGGCGCCCCCGTGCCATACAGCTTGCAGTTCTTATCGACCGCGGACACCGAGAGCTTCCCATAAAGCCTGATTACGTCGGCAAAAACGTGCCCACCTCACACGATGAGGTCATTTCCGTCGGAGTGGAGGAGCTTGACGGCTACTTCCGCGTGGTGCTTGAGGATCGGGCAAAATAAATAAGTTAACCTTTGCGGCGACGCCGCTTTGATTTAATATTACGGAGGTAGATCTAATATGAAGCTTATCTACAATATCAAAGACAAACCAAAGCCCGACCGGCTTATCGTATTTGCTATTCAGCAGCTCCTTGCTATTATGGCAGCGACTCTCGTTGTTCCCATCATCATCGGAAACGATATGAGCCCCGCCGCGGCACTTTTCGGCGCCGGCATCGGTACACTCGTGTACATCCTTTTCACAAAGGCTAAGAGCCCTGTTTTCCTCGGCTCCTCCTTCGCCTTCCTCGGCTCTATGGCAGCAGCCTTTGCAGGCGGAGTTTCCATGGCTCTCGGCTATCTCGGTCTCATCATCGGTGCCGTTTCTGCCGGTCTCGTTTACGTTATCATTGCCATCATAGTAAAGCTTGCCGGCGTTAAGTGGATCTCTGTTCTCATGCCCGCAGTAGTAATCGGACCTACCGTTGCCATCATCGGTCTTTCCCTTGCAGGCAACGCTATCGGAGATCTTACAAGCAGCGAATACACAAAGTATTACAACCCCGAGGACTTTGCCATTGTTGAAACGGTTTACGCTGACGATGCAAATACAATAGTTGAATTCGTTAATGCAGACAAAAAAAGAACAGACGGCACAGGCTCCTACGTTGTTCTCAACGAGGACGGTACTGTTAACGAAAGCATCAGCGTTTCTGTAAACAAGGATGGCTCCTTCACTCTTTCAGAAAAGCCCGGAAGCACGTACGTTGCACTTATCTGCGGTCTCGTAACCCTTGCAGTTACGATGCTTGCCTCAACCTTCGGCAAGAAGATGGTAAAGCTTATTCCCTTCATTATCGGCATCGGAGCCGGCTACGGTCTTGCCGCTATCTTCACGGTTATCGGTATTCTTTCAGGAAACGACAGCCTTCGCATCATCGATTTCTCCTATTTCTCAAATCTCCTTGTAGACGGCAAGGTTGCTCTCTCTACATTCTTTGCAGTACCTGATTTCACGTTCCTTACAGCATTCAAGGGCTTTGGCGAGATTAACGCTTCATATATCGTAAAGATCATAGTAGCATACGTTCCCGTTGCATTCGTTGTATTCGCAGAGCATATCGCAGACCACAAGAATATCTCCTCCATTATCGGAACAGATCTTCTCGAAGAGCCCGGTCTCCACAGAACCCTCCTCGGCGACGGTGTTGGATCTATGGCAGGTGCCCTCTTCGGCGGATGCCCCAACACCACCTACGGTGAATCCGTTGCCTGCGTTGCTATTACAGGTAACGCTTCCGTTGCTACTATCATTGCGGCAGCAGTCGGCGCTATCATTATTTCCTTCCTTTCTCCCTTCGTTGCCATCGTAGATTCCATTCCTCCCTGCGTAATGGGCGGCGTTTGCATGGCTCTCTACGGATTTATTGCAGTAAGCGGTCTTAAAATGATCCAGAAGGTAAACCTCGAGGACAACCGCAACCTCTTCGTTGTATCAGTTATCCTCATCTCAGGTATCGGAGGACTTACGGTAAACTTCGGCGCAGTTACTATCACAAATATCGCCTGCGCTCTTATCCTCGGTATCCTTGCAAACCTTATGCTCGGCAGAAAGAAAAAGACTGAAGAATAAAGAAAAAGAGCTTTAAAAAGTCAAATACAAAAATGATGGTAGACACTAAAAAGTGCTTACCATCATTTTTCTTATATTTTATCAAAAATAAGCATTTCGGAAATATGCTCGCGTTTATTGCAGAAATGTACGCCGAAGTTCATAAGATATTCGCCAAAGTAGGTCTTATCGCCGCATCTATACTGTGCGTCGGGATCAAGGGCCTCCATTTTGATATACTGATCGGGGCCGTTGAAGAGACCGCGCTGGCTGTCGATGCAAAGGATCACTCTCTTTTTGTCCTCGGATACAAATTCGAGGGCACAATAGTCCTTTTCAAAGGGCGAAACAAGCCTGTAAAGGTCGCCCTTATGGAATACGTCCTCAAGCTCGCGGTATTTGGCAATTGTCTTTTTTGACAGCTCAAGCTCCTCCTCAGAGCATTTGCCTATATTCAATTCAAAGCCAAGCTGTCCGGGCATTGCAACGTTGCAACGCATCTCAAAGGGGGTTATTCTGCCCTGTGTATGGTTGGGGCAAACGGAAACGTGGGCGCTCATTGAGGAATAAGGATATACCATGCTCGTGCCGTACTGAATACGGAGACGGTCAACGGCATCGCTGTTATCGCTGGTCCATACCTGAGGCATATAATAAAGCATACCGGGGTCAAAGCGTCCGCCGCCCGAGGAGCAGCTCTCAAAAAGAACGTCGGGGTATTTCTGAGTAAGGGTTTCAAGGACGTAGTAGAGACCGAGGATATAACGGTGATACACCTCACCCTGTCTCTCAGCCGGAAGTGCTGCACTTCCCACCTCGGACATATATCTGTTCATATCCCACTTGACGTACTCGATATTTGCACGGTCAAGTATAGAGCTTAGTGAATCAATAATATATTCGCAAACATCCTGTCTTGAAAAGTCAAGAGTTACCTGACTTCTTGTAGGCGTGGTCTCTCTGCCGGGGGTACGGAGCGCCCATTCCGGATGCTTTCTGTAAAGCTCGGAATCGGGATTCACCATTTCGGGCTCGAACCACAGGCCAAAGCGAAGGCCGAGCTTATTTACCTCATCTGCAAGCCACCCAAGGCCCGAGGGGAGACGGTCGGGGTTTTCCCACCAGTCGCCGAGACCTGCACGGTCTGTAGTTCTTGTGGAAAACCATCCGTCGTCAAGAACCATGGTATCGACACCGATCTTTGCCGCATCGCGGGCAAGATCCACGATAGTATTTTCGTCAAATGTAAAATATGTAGTTTCCCAGCTGTTGAGGACCACGTATCTGGGAATATCTCTGAATTTTCCGCGACAAAGACGGGTACGGTAAAGCTTATGGTATGCTCTTGACATACCGCCAAAGCCCTCTGCTGAGTAAACGAGAACCGCCTCGGGCGTCTGGAAGCTTTCGCCGTTTTCAAGAACAAAATTGAAATTCTGAGGGTTTATACCTATATAGGCACGTGCCGAATTGAAGGGACCGAGATCTATCCCCGCAGAGAAATTGCCGCTGTAAACAAGGCTGAATCCGTATACGTTGCCGCTGTTTTCAGTTGCGTTTTTATCGCAAAGGGCGATAAAGGGATTATGAACGGCGCCGGAGCAGCCGTTTCTGGATTCTATGCTCTGAATTCCGGGAACGACGGCTCTTCTCGTTATGCTTCTTTCTCTTACCCACGCTCCGTCAAGGTGAACGAGCTCCCTGTCCTCACAGCCGATAAAATCGACAGTTGCAGAAAATGCGCGGTTTATCTCTGCTCTCTCGCCGAGATTTACGATCTTTGCGCTTCTTGCTATAGCATCAAGCTCCTCGAAAACACTGTAGGAGAGATATACGTGCAAGCCGTGAAGACTGTCTGCAAGATGGATAACAAGGGTTTCAACCTTATCCCCCTCCTCGCAGTAGGTTGCGGGAAGACCCTCGAGGGCAGGCTTGCCCTCAACTATTTCAAAGCCAACGTATTCAAGACGGGTATAGTAGCTTCCGTCTCCGTATTCAGCACCGAGAGCAGCTATTCTCAGGTCTGCACTTCCGAAGGTCGAATACTCCTGAGGAAGCATATCCGTAGAAAATCTGCCAAAATCCAGCGGTGCAAGAGGTCTGAATTCAAGTGTATCGAGCCAATCGGGGGAAAGAGGATGAGAAAGCCTTTTTCCCCAGTATGCATGGAGTAAAAGCTTTTCGCCGAATACTGCCATAGCATAGGTGGTATTATTTGTGCTGAGATAAAAAATCTTATTCTCACTATCAAATACAATCATAACAGTTACCTTTTAGTCATTTGTCTATCAATCTTCGGCATCCGCCTTGGAACGCACCATAAAAGCATTGGGAAGGATCCTTCCCAGATCGGGATGGAGTGAGCAGTTCTTATTAAGAACCTTTCCCTTGTATGCAAGTGCAGTCGTTGCACCACCGTCACAGCTGGAGGCGTTTACAACGTCGTATTTAAGAAGCTCCTCTGCCATATCGTCAACGGTACAGCCAATTGAATGGGTGATGTCTCTGCCGTCAATAACAAGGAAAACGATGACTCCGTCCTCTCGCTGTCCTACCGCCGTTCTGGGCTGGATTCCGTATCCTGACGATCCTGACACCTGCTTTTCTCCGTCCGCTATAAGAACGGGGGAAAACTGCATTCCGTCTCTTATATTTCCGTAGGTATCCCAGTTGCGTATATTACCTACTACGAGCTTATTTTCATTAGTAAGAACGATACTGCCGTAATACCACGCGTATTCTCCCCAGTATTGACCCTCGGAAAGGGACATACCAACGACCTCTCCTCCGTTTCCGTTTTCATTGGGATCCTGGAATCCGCTGGCATTTACCGCTGCCACAGCATCGTAATGCTCCATCATTTCAAGGATTCTCATACCTGTAATTCCGGGATACTGAGTCATTCCTATGTACACTCTGGAGGGATCGTCAATCAGCATTATCTGACCTCTGTATGAGGGACCGACGATCTCTGAAACCACAAGTCCCTCCTCTATATCGTTTATGAGGACTGTGTTTCCCGCATAATCCTTATCTCCGACGGAAAGCTCCTTCTGCCCGAGAATATCCTCGACCTTTTGGGGCGTATCATCCCCCATCGGCATATCCTCATAGCCTGCACTTCCGTCCAGAACGTGGAGGTTATCAAGACCTCCGACAACACCCTCGGTGGGATTCTGATGCCCCATCACGCTGTCGATGACTTCCTTGGGAAAGAACCACTCAGCAAGCCACAGATGGCTCTTCGTTGTCATCGCGGTTTCTATCCAGATAGTACGCCAATATGAGACGAAAGCATTGTTTGAATATACGATAAACGTATAAAGACCGCTCATAAACAGAAAAAACGCAAGAAGCACGGAAAGCAGCACCACCGTTACCCGCAGCTTTTTTTCTTTTTTCGTCTTTATTCTCTTTTTTCTGACTATATCAACGGTTTCACCCTGATCACCTGCACGGACACTTATCGCTTTTGCAAATTTTTCTGACATTTTCTGATATTTCCTCACAGATATGCTTTGTATTCTTCTTTTAATTTTATCACAGTGATACCGTAAAGTCAAGACGCACAATCTCCACTTTGCACCGCTCTTACTTAATCGTTACATTTTGTTATATTTTTCGATTATTTTTGATTATATTAACATTATATTAGGAAGTTGCTATTGCAATTTTAAATAATTTGTGTTATTATATCATAGAAGTGTTATCACTAATTATAGGCTGCTTTATATCATATATTTGATAAAGCGGCTCCTTCATTATTTTTGCCGCACAAGGGCGGCGGAATGGAGACCGATATGAAAACCGCAATACTCGGAGGAGGCACTTGGGGCGTTGCCCTTGCAAAGCTCCTTTCTGAAAACGGCAATGATGTCACTGTCTGGTCCGCGCTCCCGGCAGAGATCGATGCTCTTGCAGAGACATCCCGCCATCCGAACCTTCCCGGCGTTGTTCTTCCCAATGAGCTTAAATATACAAAAGATATTGCCGAGGCTGTTACCGGCAGCAAATATATAATCTTTGCCGTTGCCTCTGCCTATATCAGATCAACAGCGAAAGCCGTTGCACCCTATATTACTGAGGATCACATTATCATCGACGTAGCAAAGGGTATGGAATCCGGCACCCTGTTCACTATGACTGAGGTCATAGACGATGAGATGAAAAAGTGCGGAATATCCTTCCCCCTCAAGCTTGTAACACTCTCCGGCCCCACCCATGCCGAGGAGGTTGCCAGAGACATCCCCACATCCATCGTTTCCGCCTGCGTTGACGAGGAGTGCGCTGAGGAGGTCGGCCGCCTCTTTATGAACTCCTGCATGAGAGTTTATACCAATACCGATATCAAGGGCGTTGAGCTTTGCGGTGCATATAAGAACATCATAGCTCTTGCCGCAGGTATTTCCAGAGGTATGGGCTACGGCGACAACACCATCGCAATGCTTATTACACGCGGAATCGCTGAGATGACGAGGATAGGTCTTGCCATGGGCTGCAAGAGGAGGACCTTTGCAGGCCTTGCCGGAATCGGCGACCTTATCGTTACCTGCACCTCCCGCCACAGCCGCAACAACACCTGCGGTCAGTACATCGGCGAGGGCCTTACCTATGAGGAAGCCTCAAAGAAGGTCGGAATGGTGGTTGAGGGCTACTACGCTCTCGATGCAGGCTGCGCTCTCTGCGAAAAGATGGGCGTTGAAATGCCTATTATCACTGCGGTTTACGATATCGTTAAGAAGGGTGAAAAGCCCGAGGACGCTATACGTGCCCTGATGGCTCGCGCAATGAAGAGCGAGCTTGACTGATCAAGTTTTTTAAAAAATTTTTATATAAGGAGACAACAAAAATGAAATCCCTGAAAATCATTTCCCTGTTGCTTGCAGCTCTGCTTTGCCTCCCCCTCCTCGCTGCTTGTGCCGAGTCCGGCGGTCAGACCGGCGGTACTCGTCCCCCCAATAGCGGCCAGGCTGACGTAGGCAATTTCATCAGCGCTGACTACAAGGGAGAAGACTTCACATTCCTTCACCTGCGTCAGCTCGCAGGCACAAAGGACTACTACGGCGGTAAGTTCCTCGACTCTGAAACATACGCCGGTTACACTCTTGAGGACGCAGTCTACGAGCGTAACATTGCTGTTGAGGAAAAGTACAAGGTTAACGTTGTTGAGCGTATCGAGGACGGTCAGGAGCCCCTCAGCTTCCTCCAGACTGCCGCTTTCTCCAACGACTACACCTACGACGTAATCTACGGCTGGGGCTACAAGATGGGTACCTGCGTTATCGAGGGTCTCTTCGCTGACATCAGTGCTCTTCCCAACGTTGATCTTACCCAGGAATACTGGAGCCCTTCCGCTATGGAAGACCTTATGATCAACGATAAGCTCTACATCACAATCAACGATATCTCCATGAACAAGCTTGAATGGGGCTCTCTCATTTTCTTCAACAAGCAGATCGTTGATGACTACGGCGTTGTAGAAGATATGGACGGTAAGACATTCTACCAGCTCGTTAACGAGGGCAAGTGGACTATCGACAAGTTCCTCCAGGCTGTTCAGCTTATCAGCACTGACCTTGACGGTAACGGTACTATCGACAATACCGACACCTACGGTCTTATCGACGGTGATGCTTCCGGATCCAGCTTCGGTTACTCCTGCGGTATCACTCTTACAACAACAAACGACGACGGTTCCTACCTCGTTTCCTACTATAACGACAACAACTATGCTCTTGCTACAAAGATGCACGAGGTTCTTTCCAACAAGAAGTACGTTAAGAGCTACGTAGAGGATCTCGGCGCTAACGCTGATATTCCCGACGGTATGGAGCAGCACGAGTATTACCGTTCCTTCTTCTCAAACGGCCACGCTCTCTTCTCTACCGGTACTGCTCAGATCACCGGTGAGTTCCGCGACATGGAAGACGAGTACGGCGTAATCCCCTTCCCCAAGCTCGATGAGAACCAGCAGAGCTACATCAGCACCATCGACTCCAACGCTGCTATCTTCGCAATTCCCGCTACATACAGAGTTGATGCTTCTACTGCAGGCCCTGACAGAACAGGTGCTATCCTCGAGTATATGTCCTACAAGTCCAACCAGATCGTTCTTCCCGCTTACTACGAGACTCTTCTTAAGGGTCAGCGTCTTAACTCCGAGGACGACCAGGTAATGCTCGACATCGTTCGTGAGAACATTCACTACGTATTCGCAGCAATGATGGGCGACGTTCTTGTTGATATCAAGACAAACTACGAAGCAATGTGCAATTCTCCTTCCTCTGCAGCTTCCACATTCAGATCCAAGTCCAAGGTTATGCAGAATGCCCTTGACACCTTCTATATGGATATGCTCGCAGTTGAAGATAAGCTTGCCGGCTAATATTCACAATGAAATTAAATGGGATGACCTCGGTCATCCCATTTTTATTTTCCTCAGCAATAGTCAAGGTGCGTTTTGAACCGATATTATTTTTTTCGATTCCCCTTGACAAAAACATTTGTTTTGGTGTATTATATATACAGAACATTTGTTTCGGAGGAGTTATGGACCGCACAGTACTTCACTCAGACCTGAATAACTTCTATGCCTCGGTGGAGTGCTTTCTCAACCCTGCGCTGACAGGACACCCCGTTGCCGTTGCGGGAAATCCGGAGATGCGCCACGGCATTGTTCTTGCAAAGAACTACGAGGCCAAGCGCTGCGGAGTACAGACGGGAGAGGCACTGTGGCAGGCGAAGCAGAAATGCCCCGACATTATATTCGTGCCACCACACTACGACAAGTATATAGAATACTCCGATGCCGTGCGCTCGATCTACAAGGAATACACCGATATGGTTGAGCCCTTCGGCCTCGACGAATGCTGGCTCGACGTTACGGGAAGCGGAAAGCTTTTCGGCAGCGGTATATGCATTGCAGATGAGATACGCAAACGGGTGAAGCGGGAGCTCGGTGTCACGGTCTCGGTAGGAGTCTCCTACAACAAAATATTCGCAAAGCTGGGCAGCGATATGAAAAAGCCCGACGCTACCACCGTTATCGACCGTGAGCACTTTCGTGAAAAGATATGGCATCTTCCCGCCGCCGACCTCTTATACATCGGTCACTCCACCGCTCAAAAGCTATCTCGATACGGTATAAATACCATCGGTGATCTTGCCGGGGCTGACCGAAAGTTTTTATCCTATCTTCTCGGCAAGAACGGTCTTATGCTACACTCCTTTGCAAACGGCCTTGACAACTCTCCCGTAAGGCTCTTCGGCGCCGATCCTCCCGAAAAAAGCATCAGCTGCGGAAACACAGCATCCCGCGATCTTATAAGCGACGATGATATAAAAATTATGCTTATCACACTTTCGGAAAAGGTTTCCGAGCGCCTAAGATCAAAGGGGTTTCTATGTAAGACCGTTCAGCTCTGTGTACGCACCTACGATCTTGCCTCTTACGTGCGCCGCACAAAGCTTACTTATCCCTGCAGAACGGCGAGAGAAATATATGAGGCCGCTTACTTTCTCTATAAAAGCAATCACCCGAAGAATATCCCCTCCCGATCCGTAACCGTAGGTGCCTGCGATCTCATATCTGATGACGGAGAGCAGTTCTCCTTCGATCCGGATATCGCAAGAATACAGCGCAGGGAAAGCCTCGAGGCCGCACGGGATCTTCTCTGCCAAAAATTCGGCAACGGCATCATAACCCGTGGCCTTCTTATGACAGACGAATCCCTCTGCACCGTCAACCTGAAAAACACCCCCGGCATCCTCCCCGGAAGGATGGAAATGGGATAACCGCTCTCAAGCTATTTAAATTCGGGTTTATAGGGGAGGGGACGGGGGACGACGCAAAGAACTTTTTTGCCAAAAGCAAAAATGTTTCTTACTTATTCCCTCTTACTTATTACCTCTTACCTAAAAAAGCACCCCGAAAACGGGGTGCTTTTTCTTACAGTCCTTCAAGGGCGTCTGCTGCCGCTGTGAGATAATCGTTCTCCATAAGCTCGATGATTCCCTTATCAACAAGGGCTGTGAGCTTGGGATCCATGGGGATCTGTGCGAGAACGGGAATACCGTACTCCTTGGAGATCTCCTCGATCTTGCTTTCGCCGAACACGTGGATCTTCTTGCCGCAATCGGGGCACTCTACGTAGGACATATTCTCAACGATGCCGAGGATGGGAATATTCATCATCTTTGCCATATTAACTGCCTTCTCAACGATCATGGAAACAAGGTCCTGGGGAGTTGTTACGATGATGATACCGTCAAGGGGCAGAGACTGGAATACGGTGAGGGGTACGTCGCCCGTTCCGGGAGGCATATCCACGAACATATAGTCTACGTCATTCCAGATAGTATCCGTCCAGAACTGCTTTACGGCGCCTGCAATAATGGGGCCGCGCCATACAACGGGGCTCTTTACGTCTGCAAGAAGAAGGTTTACGGACATGATTTGGATGCCTGTCTTTGTGAAATGAGGAAGCATTACGTTGCCCTCAGCCTCAACGCCCTGTCCTGCGCCGAAGGCCTTAGGGATAGAGGGGCCTGTGATGTCTGCATCGAGGATGGCGGAACCGTAGTCACGGCGGCGCATCTCCGTTGCAAGCATACTTGTTACGATGGACTTACCTACGCCGCCCTTACCGGAAACTACACCGATAACGTGCTTTACGCTGGACGCAGGATTTAAGGGTTCTTTTGCGATCTCTGTCTTGCGGGACGCGCAATCCGCGCCGCAAGTAGAGCAATCATGTGTGCATTCTGACATTGTTATATCTCCTTTGTTTTATTAACTTATTTATTGGAATCTTCTGAGAAAATTCCGAAAGCCTTTATTTCTTATTCAGTGACCTCACCACAGACATTACGGCAACTATTATTGCCGCAGGAGCCAGGGTAAATGCCGTCATTATCCAGCCGGGGAACTCCGTTGAGAACGCCTCACGCACCATGGGCACGAAAAGCATCAGCGCCGAAGCCGCAAAGGAAAGAGCAAAGGGCAGAATATAGAAATAAGAAAGCTTTGATTTTTTTGAAAACAGTCCGAATCCGCCTGCATATTCTGCACCGATAAAGGGCATTGCAATTATGCAGGAAACAACCGAGCAGGTCATAAGCGAGGAATCGGTAATGCTTGGGGAAAAGCCGCCAAACTGTGCAAGTGCTCTTGCTGCAAAGGGCACCGCTATGCTGAGAACGGCCAGAGCCGCGCCGTACAGAGTAGGCAAAAGCACTTCTCTTTTACTGTCCGGAGTTGCCGAAATATGTCCTGATTTCAGCTTTGCGCTTTTTTCCACACCGGGAACGGTTGCCGTAGCAAAGGCAACGGAAAAGTCTATCAGAACTCCCCACATAACAAGGCTCGCCGCAGAAGGAAGGGCAAGTCCCGCAGCCGCCGAAAGCAGCATTGCAATAAGACGGGCTACGTGGGATACTATGAGATAATTCAGCATATTTCTGATATTCAGCAAGGATTTTCTGCATTTGTCTATAAGCCTGCAGACTCCGTCAAAGCCTCCGCCCTCGCTGTTTACGATGCCGTGTGCCTCAGTTCTGATTCCTTGAGGAATAGTACCCTTGGCACCGGTGGCAAATGCAACGTCAGCGCGCTTTATGTTCCACATATCCTCGATGCCGCCGCCAACGTAAGCCGTGCAAAGCTCATTCTCACGGATAAGCTTCATAAAGCGAAGCCTTTCGCGAAGGCCCTCCGTGCCCTGAGCAGTTTCAATAATAGTGAGACTTCCCTTTTCGGGTGAAAGATTTTTAACACCCTTGCTTTCCTTTGCGGAAAGATACAGGTCGCCTGTTTTGAAGATTCCCTCGGCAGAGGCGTAAAGCCTGTCCTCTTCTCCCTTTTCGGAGAAGATCACGAATCTTTTTCCCACCGATCTCATATCGTCAATGGAGCTGACAACCCCTGCCGCCGGGCGGTCTGCCACTGCAATAAAGCCCTCGAAGCAAAGATTATCGTGAAGGACTGAGATCCTTCTGAGATTATTGTAATGTGATTTTCTGAAGCCAACGGCACAAAGGGTAACTCCCTGCTTTGTAAGCTCGTTTGCAAAGGCTGATATTTTCTTTCTCTCCTCGTCCGTCATAATGACGGTCTCGCCGCCCATTCTTGTATGGGACGACATGGAAAGTATCTGAGAGACGCTTCCCATTGCGGAAAAATAGAAATCGTTGCCCTGCATAAGAAGGATATTATCAAGTCCGAGAGAGTCAATATCTCCGGCAGGCATATGCTGGACTATATTATAGACATCTGCCGTAGCCGAGCCCTTGCCGTTCTCCTCCCAAAGGGAGCGGACAAGCCTGTAGGACAGGGCTCCCGCGCTTCTTTGGCGTGTGCCGAAATTGCCCTGAACAATGCCTCCCTCGGGAGATGCGCCCGTACAGTAGCAGGCAAGCCTGAGAAGACGCGAGGGGGCTTTGGCATCCTTTGTTCCCATAAGAGTCAGCTTTCCGTCCGTATAGGAGGAATGGAGAGAAATTTTGCCGCTTCTCACCGCGTTGATGCTTCTGAGAACAACGATATCCGAATTCGCCGCTTTTTCGGCAACGGATGCTCTCGAAAGAACACCTCCCTCGTCGGGACGAAGCTTAAGCGCCCAGGCAAAGGCGCCAACTGCGGCAATAAACTCCGAAAGTCCTGCCGCCGCCATAGCGATGGAGGGCAAAAACACCTCGTAAAGTCCGCCTCCGCCTAAAAGAATACCGATAACGGTAATAACAAGGGCGGCGCCTATAAGGCAAAGGCTGCATATGCGTCCCCAATCGGAAAGCTTTTCAACTGTGGAAACGTCCTTTTCACCTGCCAGGGTTATTCTGCCCTCTCTTGTGCAGACCAGGGTGTCGTCACCCGTTGCAACGGCAATGCCAATGGCAAAGCCTGAAATAATGACGCTTGAAGCGTATACGGTGTTTTTTCTCATCGTTACCGGAACCTCACCGCTTTGCCCCGGTACTATTTTTTGCGAGTTTTTAGAAACGATACCCTTGACGCCCGTTACGTTTTCCTCTGAAACCAGGATATTATCGGCGGCTGTCAGTCTGATATCGCAGGGTACGGTATCTCCGGAATCAAGGATGATAACGTCACCGGGGGCGATATTATCAGAAGCAAGGACACGGACGTTTCCTCCCCTGACTACCTTTGCTCTGGGGAGAGATTCGCGCGCATTTTTCTCAAAGACGCGCTCAGCCCAGACGTGCGCCGCTATCCTTGCGGCTCTTCCCAATACGAGCATAATGCATATGGCAACCGCCATATGTGCGCTTCCGAAGAATGCTGCCGCAAAGATCGTAAGAACAAGGAGCACCGTTGTAAGATCGAAAAGTGAACGGACTGCGTATCTTTTAACGGAGGCGGTTTTTACCTCCCAGACCGTATTTTTTCCGTGGCGAAGTCTGCGCTCGGCTTCCTTATCGGACAGACCATTCGCACCGTCGGTGCGAAAGATCCGTTCAAGCTCTGCCGTTTCCAGGCTGTGCCAGTTTCTTTCACGGTTCATAAAAGTGACCTTTCAGGCCTTGCACCCCTTGTGCAAAGCCGAATATGTGATTTTTTGGAGAGTGGCTTTTGAACCTTACACTGTGGTGATTATAAGCTCATCCTCAGCACAATCGAGAGAAACGCGGGAAATATTTCCTCTTGTTTCAACGATTCTTTCTGCGATCTTATCTTCAACCGCGCTCTGGACGAATCTTCTCATATTTCTCGCTCCGAACTTCTGTGAATAGGAGTTCTTTGCGATATAGCTTGCTGCCGCGTCTGTATAATCGAGGGTGATGAACTTCTCAGAGAGAGCCTTTGCAAGGTCGGAAAGCATTATCTTTGCAATGCCGGCAAAGTCCTCCACCTCAAGGGCGCGGAATGTGATTATCTCATCAACTCTGTTTAAGAACTCGGGTCGGAGAAAATCGGAAAGAGCCTTGAGAGTCTTCTCTCCCGCTCTCGTATCCTGACTTTCAAAGAAGCCCGCAAGGCTCGTTGAGCCGCCGCTTCCTGCGTTTGTGGTCATAACTATAACGGTATTTTCAAAGCTTACGGTCTTTCCGTGAGCATCGGTGATACGACCGTCATCAAGTATCTGAAGAAGGATGTTCATTACGTCGGGATGTGCCTTTTCGATCTCATCGAAAAGTACAACGGAATAGGGTCTTCTTCTTATCTTTTCCGTAAGCTGACCTCCGTCGTCGTATCCTACGTATCCGGGAGGAGCTCCAACGATACGGGAAACTGAGAACTTATCCATAAATTCGCTCATATCGAGGCGGATAAGGGTTTCGGGAGATGCAAAAAGATCGTTTGCCAGCACCTTAACAAGCTCGGTCTTACCGACGCCTGTGGGTCCTGCAAAGATGAAGGACACGGGCTTGCGCTTTGCCGACACGCCCGTTCTTGAGCGGCGTACGGCTCTGACCACTGCATCAACTGCCTGATCCTGACCTACGATACGACCTCTGATCCTCTCGCCCAGACCCTCAAGACGGGAATACTCGTCCTCGGTGATGGTGGATGCGGGGATACCCGTCCAGATCTCGATAACGTCTGCAAGGTCTGCCTCCGTCATCTCAACCTCATCGCAGAGGGGCTTCAGCTCGTTTATTCTCTCTCTCAGACGAAGCTGCTCTACTCTGATATCAGCAAGCTCCTTATAGACCTCCTCGCCCTGAACCTCGCCCTTATCGATCTTGGACTTGAGCAGATTCTCATCCTTTTCAAGGCTGAGAAGTCTGTCGCCTATTTCGGCGCGCTCGTTGATCTCAGGGCTTGAGAGGGAGATATGGGATGCCGCCTCGTCGATAAGGTCGATGGCCTTATCGGGAAGATAGCGGTCCGTTATATATCTTTCGCTGAGGACGACGGCTGCGCGGAGAACCTTTTCGGGAATTCTTATTGCGTGGAACTCCTCGTAATAATGCTTGATGCCGCGAAGAACCTGCTCCGTATCCTCGATGCCGGGCTCGTTTACGGTGATGGGCTGGAATCTTCTTTCAAGGGCGGAGTCCTTTTCGATATACTTACGGTATTCGGAAAGGGTTGTCGCTCCGATGACCTGGATCTCGCCGCGTGAAAGAGCGGGCTTCATAATATTTGCCGCGTTCATAGAGCCCTCGGCGTCTCCCGCGCCGACGATATTATGGACCTCGTCGATAACGAGAATAATATTGCCTGAGGCCTTTACCTCATTGAGAAGGCCGAGGATCCTTGACTCAAACTGTCCGCGGAACTGTGTTCCCGCAACGAGGGCCGTAAGGTCCACAAGATAAAGCTCCTTACCCCGAAGCTTATAGGGGACGTCGCCTGCCACGATCTTCTGGGCAAGGGCCTCTGCAATGGCGGTCTTGCCGACACCGGGCTCGCCTATAAGGCAAGGATTGTTCTTCTGGCGGCGGCAAAGGATCTGTATCATACGGTCAAGCTCGCGCTGACGGCCGATGACACGGTCAAGGCGTCCCATTGCGGCCTTTTCAGTAATATTCTGACAATATGCCGTAAGGAACTTCTTTTCCTGCTTTTTATGCTTTGATTCTTCTTTTTTATCCTTTTTCTTTCCTTTATCGGATGAGGACTGAGATGCGCCACCCATTCCCTCTCTCATAAGTCGGCCGAAATCAACGGCGGGAGCCGTTGCTCCCTCCTCATCAGATTCCGTGGGAATCATAGAGCCGCCGAGCCCCAGAGGATCGTCGCCGCTTTCGATGCCGTCCATAATGTCCTGCATCTCCTCGGTCATACGGTCTACCTCCTCCTCGGAAAGACCCATTTTTTCAATTATATCGTTAACGGGCTTAATTCCGAGCTCCTTCGCGCACTTCAGGCATATGCCCTCCTGCTTCTGCTCGCTGCCCTCAACTCTTGTTATAAAAACGACTGCCATTCTTTTATGGCATCTCGAACACATTACCATTTATATACGTTTTCCTTTCCTTGTATCCGGGGAGAGCTTATGCGCCTGCATCCTCGGAGTGGGCAGGCTTGTTCTTTCTTCCAAGTTTACCCTTGAGATATGTTATATAATAAAGCACTATTGCCGCCCAACCGCTTATCGCAGTTGCCACGCAAAGCACGAGCTTTGCCCACTGATGGGCAGAGAACCACGGATCGAACACGATTATTGCCGCAATGGCAACGTAGAAAAGAACGGTATACGCCTTTCCGTAATTCTTTGAAACGCCGATGGTTCTGAACATTTTATAAAATATCAGAGATCCGATACCCATTGTCAGCTCCTTTAAGATGATGGGAATAAGGAGCCAAATGGGAACAAGTCCGCTTGCTACTGTGCAAAGAAGAGCTACCACCTGCATCGTTTTATCCGCAAGAGGATCAAGTATCTTGCCCGCATCGGTTATCCACCCGAAGCGACGCGCAAGATAACCGTCCACAACGTCGGTTATGCCTGCAACAACGAAAATAACTACGGCGATCCACCGCTTTTCGGGGAGAAGAATAAAAACTGCGGCAAAGCTCAGCGCCATTAAAAGTCTGAGCACGGACAGAATATTGGGGATGTATTTTGCTTTCATTAAAAGATCATTCCTTTTATCTTGGATTTAACCTATGAGAACTCCCGCCAACGCGCTTACGGGATTGTATTTTGCAAGAAGGCCGAGGAGGATAGAATTATCTAAAATATCAGTATTGAAGTTTCCGGGGGCAACTACTGCAAGCGCCTCAACAAGATGTCCTGCCATCATGGAGATCACAAGCACGAAGAAGATTGCTGATATGATTCCGAAAACTACGCCAAGACCCTTATCTAGATTCTTGAGAACGGGAAGCTTTAAAAAGATACCGATTATCAAAGTTACTATCTTCAGTATGACGTATGCGACGATAAAGAGAATAATAAACGCGAGAATATCCGAAACTGTTTTTGCAATGGGTGCGGCTACGGTGTAGGCAAGGCCAGCAATGTATCCCTTGGCGTTTACCTCTGCGCTATAAAAGGCTTCTTCCACCGCATCCTGTGATACGCCTGCGCCCTCCATAAGACTCATGACCTGGCTGTCCTTGAAAAGCAGCTCAATATCGTATCCGTCCTTGCCCTCTTCAGACTCAGCAATGGAAAGAAGGGTTGTTTCTATACTGTCGGAAACGGAATCGATAACGTAATTGTCGTTAATGTAGTCCGACAGCATAGGGGTGAAGGTAAAGGCGATTATAAGTGCAAGTACTCCGGTAACAAGGTTCATAAGGGATTTGAAGAATCCCAGCTTTGCTCCGCATACTATGCAAATGACAGCTATGGCTACGAGAATTATATCAAAGATGTATCCCATATTTATGACCGTCCTTTCACGGATTTATGTTCAATTTGTAAAATATGACCCTGTTCCCTCGGGGAAGCAGACAACAAGGCTGCCGGGAACACAGACAACGCCGATAACTCTGTCGTCTATCTCTTCAGTTACCGTCTTTTCGTCCTCAAGGGAGATGCAGACAGCCTTCGTTTCACCTACGGCGTATACTGTCTCAATGCCGTCAGCGGCAACGAAGGATATCTTTTCGGATATTATCTTACTGCAAACCTCCTTACCCTCGGTATCAAATACACGAACGTTGTTCTCGTTACCGATGGCGTTTGTGGGGAAGGAGATGGCGATCATATTCCCCCCGATCCCAAAGCATCCGGGAGTGAGGCCCTCAAAATCAACTCTTGCGACCTCCTTTTCGCCCTCAAATATGATAAGAGCAGAATCGCAGAGCATAAACAGTCTTCCGTCATCAGTATACTCGACCCTCAGCGGCATCATGCCGGGGTATTCAAGAGAAACGGAATCCTTGGTGCCTATCTTTCCTATCATCAGCTCACAGACGACGTCGGAAAGCTGAACGTCACAGGAAACGGCGCAGAGATGCTCTCCCTGAGCATCAATGGCAATGTCCATTACGAATTTATCCTTATAATATTCGGTAATGCTTCGGAAATCCTGGCTGTATACGGTGATCAGTGAGCGGGCCTCGTCGGTACCCGTAAGAAGCGCGTAGCATCCGCTGTCGGAAACGGCGGCGTCCTCAATGGGAAATTCGCACTCCGCGGAAAGCACCTTTGCAATGGTGGTATATACGGAGTAGTCGCGCTCACCCGCATCGTACATAAGTGCATACTTTTCGCTGACCTCAAGTCTGGGATCTGCAATTATATCGTCACTTTCAAGGTCTGTAGCCCCTGTCCTCGAATAAAGGGAGAATCCGCCTGATGATGCAACCGCTATTCTCTGTCGGAAAAGAGCGAAATCGCTGGAAAAGCTCTTTTCATAGGAAATATCGCTGTAAACACCGACGCTCACCGCCGTATCCGAATCAAGGTCACGGGCAAGGTACATAAGGTTTGCATAGGTTATATTATCACGGAAGAAGACCAGCATCACAAGAAGGAATGAAACGAGAATGACCACACAAAGGATGCGGGCAACACGGTATCTCTTTGATACCGACATATAATACTTTGTAAAGCGGGGAGCCTCCTCCTGAGAAAAATCAAGAGTAACGCCCTTTGTTTTAGGCGCGTTTTTCGGAACATTTTTTGGGGGAGCTTCTCTTTTCACCCTCGGCTTTTTTACCTTTTGCCTTTCGGGCTTTTCCTTTTTCTCCCGCTTTCTGATCTTTATAAGCTCATCATCGTGCTTTTTTGGCATATGCTTCCTCCTTTCATTCACATTTCCAGTCTATGCTTTCGTCGTAGAATACTTCGTTCAAGTAAAGCCCCTCAGGGGGAGCAGTGCTTCCGGCAAGCTTTCTGTTGCAGGAGGCAATAATTTCAGGAATATCGTCAGGCTCAGTCTTCCCCCTTGCCACGTCCACGAGGGTACCCACCATGATACGGACCATATTATAAAGGAATCCGTCGGCAGAAACGGAAAACACAACGCATCCGCCCTCCTCACGGTATACCTCCGCCTTATGTACGGTCCTCACAGCATCGACGATCTTCGATCCCTGTGCCATAAAGGAGGAAAAATCGTGCTTTCCCACAAAATAGCCTGCCGCCTTTTTCATTCGGAGAATCTCACGGTCGGTAAGGGTAGGTGTGAGGCGCATACTTCTCTTTTTCTCGAAGGGGTCCTCGTAAAGCCCGTCCCATATGCGGTAGATATAATTCTTTCCCTTGGAATCGTACCTCGGATGGAAGTCCTCCGCCACCTCTGCGGCGCCGATAACGGCAATATCATCGGGGAGGAATGCCGCAAAAGCGCGGTGAAGCCTTCCCGCAGGGATACTGACATTCTCCTTCGGCTCAACGGTGGCACAAAAGCCGAGGGCGTGCACTCCCGAATCGGTGCGTGAGCAGCCCGTAACTGCCGCAGGGCACTTGAAGACCTTCTCGGCAGCCTCTGTCAGCACGTTCTGAACCGCCACTCCGTTTCTCTGACACTGAAAGCCGCAGTACGCCGTGCCGATATATTTGATTTTAAGTATATACTTCACGGCGAACTCCTTAAAAAAATGAATAATGAATAGTGAATAATGAATAATTATGGTAGATTTCCGACTTCAGTCGGAAATCTTCCTTAACATTTCCCGAAGAGAAATATTTCACAGCGAAGCTATTTCACCCACCGAAGGTGGATTTCACCGTTCACAATGTGCCTCACATTGTGAACACGTATCCGGGAGCGAAAATATTAAGCAATACTATTCCCGCAACGAAGGCGCAGATGATGAAGAACATCACAAGATCGCGCCAGGTGGAATGAAGAACGTTCATTCTCGTTCTGCCCTGACCGCCGGTATAGCAGCGGCACTCCATTGCAGTTGCAAGGTCCTCTGCACGTCTGAATGCAGAAATGAAAAGAGGAACGAGCACGGGAACAAGCGCTTTTGCACGCTGTACAAGAGATCCGCTTGAAAAATCAGATCCCCTTGCCTTCTGGGCTGACATTATCTTATCAGTCTCTTCAATGAGAGTGGGGATAAAGCGCAAGGCTATCGTCATCATCATTGAAAACTCGTGGACGGGTATCTTTATCTTTGCAAGAGGGGCGAGAAGCTGCTCGATACCGTCTGTCAGCGCGATGGGAGTCGTGGTATAGGTAAGCATAATACTCGTGCCGGTTACGAGAACCATTACGCGAAGAACGATAAGAGCCGCATTGATTATACCCTCAAGATATATCTGAAAAAACCAGCTTTCGGGAAGCAGGGGCGTTTCTCCCTTGAACCAAAAAACGTTGATTATCGCCGTAAACGCGATAATGAAAAGAAGAGGTCTGAGACCCTTTACAAGAATACCTGCGCGGATGCCCGAAAGCGCCCAGAGTCCGACGATGGAAAGTGCGATAAGGGCAAAGGCAAAAATATTCTTTGCAAGGAAAAGTGCAACGATATAAACAAGGGCGAAAACTATTTTCCATCTTGGGTCAAGTCTGTGAAGGAAGGAGCTTCCCTCGCAATACTGACCGAATGCAATATCAGCCTTCATTGCCATCACCTCCAAGCAATCTGTGGGCGGCAAAGTTTACCGTATAGATATCAAGTCCGATATCCACACCCTCCTCCTTCAGCGCTCTTGCCACCTTTGTGATGGCAGGAACGTCAAGCCCCTGAGCTATAAGCTCGTCAGCTCGGGAGAAAACCTCGGCAGGAGTACCCGTCATCGTAACCTTTCCGTGGTTCATAACCACAACGGAGTCACAGTACATAGCCATATCCTCCATAGAGTGGGAGACGATGATAACGGTAGTGCCGCTCTTTCTCTGATAGTCCTTTATTCTTGTAAGGATCTTTCTGCGTGCTCCCGGGTCAAGACCTGCGGCAGGCTCGTCCAGAACGAGAACCGAGGGGCGCATTGCAATAACGCCCGCCAGAGCTACTCTTCTCTTCTGTCCTCCCGAAAGATCAAAGGGGCTTTTCTGAAAATGCTTTTCCTTGACGCCTGCAAAGCTTGCGGCCTCAAAGACTGCCTTCTTTATCTCCTCGTCGCTCATGCCCATGTTCTTCGGGCCAAAGGACATATCCTTCCATACAGTCTCGTCAAAAAGCTGATACTCGGGATACTGCATTACAAGGCCTACCTTGAAGCGGACGTCTCGGATCTTTTTGGGCTCCTGCCAAATGTCCTTTCCGTCAAGGAGGACCTTACCCGTATCAGGCTTAATAAGTCCGTTGAGGAGCTGAACAAGGGTTGATTTACCCGAACCAGTATGGCCGATAAGTCCTATTATCTTCCCTTCCTCAAAGGTAAGGGAAACGTCGTCAAGGGCCTTGATCTCATAAGGCGCGCCCTTGCCGTAGATATAAGTTATATTTTTGAGTTCTATCTTTCCCATATAAAACAATTTAATGAATAGTGAATAATGAATGATAAATAATGAATAATTATTGTTGATTTCCGACCTCGGTCGGAAATCTTCCTTTTCTATTCTCTTTTCTCTCTTATCTCTTCTCTGAGATAGCCTTCGCTATCTCCCTTGCGCATTCCTCAGGCTCGAAAATATCAAGGCGAACGTCATATCCTCGCTCCCTCATCTTCCAGAGAAGCTCCGTTGTCTGAGGAACGTCAAGGCCTGCCTCCCAAAGCTCGTCGGCTCTTGAGAATACCTCTCCCGGTGTGCCGTCCATAATGACCGCTCCCTCATTCATAACGAGAACACGGTCGGCCATGGTAGCCTCGTTCATATAGTGGGTTATATGGATAACCGTAATGCCCTCCTCACGGTTCAGTCTGCAGATGGTGTCCATAACCTCTTTTCTGCCGCCGGGGTCGAGCATTGCGGTGCTTTCGTCAAAAATAATACATTTACGCCTCATTGCGAGAACTCCCGCAATGGCGATTCTCTGCTTCTGTCCGCCGGAGAGACGGTGAGTTGCGTGACGTGCGTATTTCGTCATACCGACGGTCTCCAAAGCCTCGTCAACTCTCTTTCTTATCTTTTCCGAGGGGATACCCAGATTCTCACAGCCGAATGCCACATCCTCTTCAACGATAGTTGCAACAAGCTGGTTATCGGGATTCTGGAACACCATACCCACGCGGCGGCGGGCATCGTAAATATCGTCCTCCGTGGTATCCTCGGCAGTCATATCGCGGCCGTTTATATAAAGCTTTCCCTCGTCAGGGCTGAGGATCATACAAAGAAGCTTTGCAAGAGTGGACTTGCCGCATCCGTTATGACCGAGGACCGCCACAAAGGAGCCCTCTTCTATTTCAAAGCTCACGTCCTTCAATGCCTGCACGGGGGCAGTATCCTCATCCCCCTGATATGCAAACGAAAGATGCTCAGCCTTTATAATTGCACTCATACAAAAGTTCCTTTCAATCAAATCCATTTCCGCCAAAGCGGAAATGTACCTTAACGTTCCCCGTAGGGGAACACATCACACGCCGAAGGCGTACATCATGCCGAAGGCGCATCACTTGCGCAAAACGCAAACATCACTCGAAATAAATCCTGCGGATTTATTTCGATGTCCACCTTGTCGCCGCACCGGCAGGTAAGTAAAGTCCGCTCTTTGTAACCTTAAGTCCTACCTCGCCGGTCTCGATCCTTCCGCGGCCGCCGAGGGCTGTCATTACCATATAGCCCATAGTCGCAGGGGAAAGTCCCGTTGTGTAGGAGTTTACAAGGAAGAAGAGAGGATCGTCGGAAAGAACCTTCGCCGCAAGGCTGATAAGCTCATATGCACATTCCTCAAGCTTCCATACCTCGCCGCCGGGGCCGCGACCGTAGGAGGGCGGGTCCATAATGATTCCGTCGTATTTGTGTCCGCGGCGAATCTCACGCTCAACGAATTTCTTGCAGTCATCAACGATATAGCGCACGGGAGCATCCTCAAGGCCGGAAAGCTTTAAATTCTCCTTTGCCGCCTGAACCATACCCTTTGCCGCATCAACGTGGCATACGGCAGCACCTGCTGCAGCTGCCGCCGCAGTTGCACCGCCGGTGTATGCAAAGAGGTTGAGAACGGAGGGCTTCTTTTCGGGATTCTGTTTTACCCTCTTCTGAATAAGAGCGGAGAACCAATCCCAGTTGGTTGCCTGCTCGGGGAAAAGGCCGGTATGCTTGAAGCCCATGGGACGAAGCTTAAACGTAAGATCCCCGTAGCCGATACACCACTCCTCGGGAATGTTGCATACCACCCATTTGCCGCCGCCTGACTTTGAACGGCGGTAGATTCCGTCAGCCTTTTTCCATCTGGGGTCACGTCTCTCTCCCGTCCAGATTATCTGGGGGTCGGGACGGATAAGTATGTAATCTCCCCAACGCTCAAGGCGCTCGCCGCCCTCTGCATCAAGAAGCTCGTAATCTTTCCAATTTTCGCTGTACCACATAATGTACCTCTGTCATTTATTGTAAAACTGTCCCATAACGGAATTTGCACAGTGCCCATGGCATATCGCAATTGCAAGGGCATCCGCCGTATCGTCGGGCTTCGGGGGCTCTTTAAGGCCAAGGAAGGTGGTTACCATCATGATGACCTGCTTTTTTTCCGCTCTTCCGTAGCCTACTATGGCTTGCTTTACCTGAAGGGGGGTGTACTCAAATATAGGAATATTCGCACGCCTCGCCGCAAGGATGATAACTCCCCTCGCCTCGGCAACCACGATACCCGTTTTCTGGTTGGTATTCCAGAAAAGCTCCTCTATGGACATAACGTCGGGATGATATTTCTCAATTATTGCACAAAGGCCGTCGTATACCTGTGAGAGCCTGTCCTCAACCTTCTGCCCCGCCTTTGTCTGAATGGAGCCGTATGCAAGCGGGGTGAAGCGACCGTTTTCATACCTGAGAACTCCCCATCCTACGATGGCGATCCCCGGGTCGATTCCAAGTATTATCAATTCTACCCCACCTTACTCTTTAATATCAAATAATTATAGCACAACACTTTCCGATAGTCAAAGGTATTGGCAAGATTTTCACACATTTTTTCATTTTCTTTCTATAAATATTAATATTTACACTGTCTCACCGGACAGAATCAGCTTTTGCAGGGGGTTCTCCCATCCGTGTTAGCTTCAGAAAAAAGATCCCCCTTCGTCCGAAGGGGGATCTTTCATCAGCTGTTAAGCCATTCGTCGTAGCAGTCGGGACACATATATGTCTGTCCGTCAGCACCTGCCAGGATGCAAGCCTCGTCAAGAGTAAGCTCTTTATCGCACTCTGAGCAGTAATAGCCGTCATCGTCTCCGGCATCTGCATCAGCGTCAGCATCAGCGTCAGCATCGGCATCGGCGTCAGCATCGGCATCGGCATCAGCATCTGCGTTTGCATCGTTGTCGCCGGCTTCGATTCTGTCGTTATCCTCGTCAACCTCACTGCCCGTATCAGTACCGCAAGCAGCAAAGGAGAGCATAAGAACAAGAGCAAGAAGAATTGCAATAAGCTTTTTCATATTATCCTCCAAGCATTATTTGGTAAAACAAATATATCATATTTTCTGCAAGTTGTCAATAAACGACTTTGCCCCGAAAACGGAATAATTTACAAAATTTCTTTACTTCCATATCCGTTTGTGTTATAATTTAAGTAACTATGAAAATAATCAAAGGAGAGACCATGGCAAACATCATCAGGATCGCCGTCGGCGACGTGCTTGAGCTTAAAAAGCCCCATCCCTGCGGTGAAAAGTGCTTTACCGTCATGAGAGTCGGCAGTGATATCCGCATCGTTTGCCGGGGCTGCGGACGCGATATGACTCTCCCCCGTATAAAGCTTGAAAAGGCTATAAAGAAAATCCATCCTGTCGGAGATACAAATGACTGAAAACACTCTTATATCAGCGGAAATGACCGAAAAAAAGAAGGAAAAATTCCGCACCCCTCTTGCCCCCAGACAGGGCATCAAGGAATTCTTTCACGACTTTATCCTCAACAAAAAATATCTTCTTATCTGCTTTGCCGCACCCGCCCTTATCACTCTTCTTATGTATATCTGCTTTCAGGTATACCCTATCGGAGAGGCAAGCGTTCTCGTGCTTGACCTGAACGGTCAGTACGTTTACTTCTTCGAGGGACTTCGCGATATACTTCTGGGCGACGGCAATCTGCTCTACTCCTTTTCCAGAGCACTGGGCGGTGAATTTATCGGAATTTTTGCCTATTATCTCTCCAGCCCCTTTTCTCTGATCGTTGCCCTCTTCCCCAAGGAAAGCATAACAGAGGCGCTCCTTCTCATGTTCGTGCTCAAGGCGGGCGCCTGCGGTCTTACCTTCGGTATATATATCGAGGCAACGAGAAAAAGAAACCGCGTTGCTACGGTGCTCTTTTCCACTATGTACGCCCTCTGCGGCTTTGCCGTCGTCATGCAGCACAATACTATGTGGACGGACAACCTTATTCTCCTCCCCATCGTTATGCTGGGCGTTGAAAACATCATAAAATACGGGAAATACAGAATGTTCATCATCAGCCTTGCTATGGCGATCTTCTCGAATTTCTACATCGGCTATATGATGTGCATATTCGTTTTCCTTTACTATTTCTACTTTTATTTTGCATCATCCCCCGAGGAGCGCAATCCCCGCGGCGAAAAGCTCCATTTTGTAAAATCAAGCGGCAGAATGGCCCTTTATTCAGTTATTACCATTGCCATCTGCGCAGCTCTCCTCCTTTGCACCTACTATTCTCTTACCTTCGGTAAGACCACCTTCTCAAGCTCAAATATCCGCCCCGATCAGAAATTTGACTGGCTGGATATGCTGCCAAAGCTCTTTATCGGCTCTTACGATACGGTGCGCCCCGAGGGTCTGCCCTTCCTCTATTCCGGCACCCTCACCCTTATGCTTCTCCCCCTCTATTTCGTAGCCCCTCACGTTAAGGCCCGCGAAAAGATAGCTTCGGGAATTATGATACTCATTTTCCTCGTAAGCTTCAATTTTTCAACCATCGACCTTTTCTGGCACGGTATGCAGCGCCCCAACTGGCTCAATTACCGCTACAGCTTTATACTCTGTTTCTTCGTTATCCTTCTTGCATACAAGGCCTTTGAGCGCCTGCGTGATATCGGCTACAAGAAGCTTATCCCCATCAGCGCAGTTCTTTGCCTTATCCTGCTTCTTTTGCAGAAGCTGGAATACGAAAACGTAGACAACTTTTCAACGGTATGGCTCTCTCTCGGAATTATTGCAGTTTATCTTGCAGTGCTCAAGGGAGTTACCGCCGATAAAGCCCATATTACACGCCCTGCGGCTCTCGTGCTTTGTATTCTCGTCTGCACGGAGATGTTCGGCGGCGGTCTGCTCAATATGAATTCGCTGGGACTTGACGTTGTTTATTCAACGAGAACCTCCTACAGAACCTTCATTGACGGTCTTACCCCCTCCGTTGAGGCGGTAAAGACTGCAGACCCCTCATTCTACAGAATGGAAAAGACCGTTCACAGAAAGACAAACGATAATTTCTCTCTGGGAATCAACGGCCTTTCCAATTCTACCTCCACACTAAACTCCGAAACCATCAAGCTTCTCAATAATTACGGTATTTCCTCAAAATCCCACTGGTCAAAATATCTTGGCGGAACTCCCGTGCTTGATTCCCTTTTCGGCATCAAATACGTTATCGCCGAGCGAAATGACGATGAGATACTGGAGCTTTACAGAGAGACCGATTACGGCGACGACGATTATACCGTCTGGGAGAATCCCTACGCCATGTCCCTTGCGGCAGGCGTCAGCCCCGATCTCTCCGACCTCAAGGTGGAGGACCATATCTCTGCTCCTGCTCTTATGAATGCGACTGTTACCGCTATGCTGGGCGAGGATGAGACCGTAGAGGTCTTCCGCCCCACCAATGCTCCTATCTACGCATCCTGTGACAACTGCGTGCGTACGAGCATAGCAGGTCACGTTAAATATACCCCTCAGGATGCCTCAAGGACCTCAAGATTCACTTTCGCTATCAACGTTGACAGCGAGGACGTTATCTATATGTTCATTCCCACGGAGTACCTGAGAGAATGCTATCTCTATATCAACGGCCTGAAGCACGGCTCCTATTTCGGCAACGAGTCTGACAGAATAGTTGAGATCGGCTCCTTTGACGTTGGCGAGACCGTTACCGTCTCTCTCGAGATTCTGGACGAGTGCGCATACCTCCAGGAATGCGAAAGCTATTTCTACTACCTCGATTCACAGGTATTTGAGGAGAAGATGCCAGATCTTCTGGAATCCTCCTATATGATCCACGAATTCAGCGACGATCATTTTGAGGGAACCATCGATATCAAAAAGGGTGATACCCTTGTATATACCTCTATCCCCTACGACGAGGGATGGAAGATCTATGCCGACGGTGAAAGAGTAGAGATCGAAAAGCTCATGAACGGAGTTATCGGTTTTTCACTTCCCGAGGGTGAGCATCATCTTGAAATGAAGTACCGCCCCGATTGCCTCTATCTCGGTCTGTTCATATCTGTTCTCGGCGGTCTTTCCTTCGCTTTTGCCTGGTTTATGACTGAATATCTGCGCCACAATCGCCTTCTTGAGGGCGTTGAGGTATACGTTATTCCCGATCGCGGTGACGTAAGATGTGACTATATTCCCGTCCTCCCCGATCCGGATGCTTTCAGCGAGGATAACGTCCAAAAGGATGAAACTCCCACGGAGCCGGTGGACACCGACGAGCCCAGCCGCGACAAGCCTTGCGAGATTTCGGCAGATGACGAAATTGCATCCGGAACGGAGGGCGGCGAAGAAACTTCTGCAAATGACTAAAATGTTGCAACGGCTGCAAAAAGTCTTCATTCCCCTGCCCCGGAATCAACAAAAACAACGGAGAAAACTATGATCTACTGTCTTACAGGCGAGCTTTTATATCTTAACGCCACTACCATGTCTGCAGTTGTGGACTGCGGCGGAGTGGGATATAAGCTGACAGCCTCAGGAAATGCAATAACGATGCTGTCCTCTGCCGGCGAGGGCTCAAAGGTGAGGGTTTTCACCTATATGTCCGTCCGCGAGGATGCAGTTGACCTTTTCGGCTTTGCAAACGAGGAGGAGCTTGATATCTTCAAGCTTCTTATATCCGTTTCCGGCGTCGGCCCCAAGGCCGCGATCTCTATCCTTTCGGTAATGTCTGCTCAGGATCTTATCAATACCGTCGTGGCGGAGGATGCAAAGGCTATATCCCGTGCCCCCGGCGTCGGTGCAAAAACTGCGGCAAGGATCGTTCTCGAGCTTCACGATAAGGTTGAAAAGAATTTCTTCGTGTCAGCTCCCCAGTCACCTGCTGCAAAGGGCACGACCTCAAAGGGCGCAAAGGTCTCCGGTCATCTCTCCGATGCCCGCGATGCCCTTCTCGTTCTCGGATACTCCAGAGGCGAGGTTGCCAATGCCCTTACGGGTATGGATCCCAAAATGGACACAGAGGAGATCATCCGCCTTTGCCTCGCAAAGCTTATGAAGTAACGCTATCAGGATAAAGAAGAATAATAATGAACGAATTTGTAAACGATTTTGATTTTGAAAACAGAATAGTTGAGACCTCCTATACCGATGAGGACAGGGATAACGAAATTACCCTGCGCCCCGATTCCTTTGACGAATATATCGGCCAGGAAAAGGCTAAGGAGGTTCTTAAGATCTATATCGACGCGGTTAAGATGAGAGGCGACACCCTCGACCACGTGCTCCTTTACGGCCCTCCCGGTCTCGGTAAGACCACCCTTTCGGGAATTATCGCCCAGGAGCTTGGTGTAAACTTCCGCGTTACCAGCGGCCCCGCTATCGAAAAGCAGGGCGACCTTGCAGCCCTCCTCACAAACCTCGGTGAGGGCGACGTTCTCTTTATCGACGAGATACACCGCTTAAACCGCAATATTGAGGAGATACTATACCCCGCAATGGAGGATTTCTCCCTTGATATTATTATAGGAAAGGGTCCTGCCGCAAGAAGTATCCGCCTGCCGCTTCAGCATTTCACCCTTATCGGTGCAACTACGAGAGCAGGTCAGCTTACCACTCCTCTCAGAGACCGCTTCGGCGTTATCCTTCGCCTTGAGCTCTACACCCCTGAGGAGCTTGCAAAGATCGTTACCCGAAGCGCTGGCATTCTCGGTGTTCCCATCGACTACGAGGGAGCTCTGGAGATCGCATCCCGCTCAAGAGGCACTCCCCGTATCGCAAACCGACTTTTAAAGAGAGTACGCGACTATGCACAGGTGCGGGGCGACGGCGAGATCACCCTTGATATTGCAGTTGCCGCCCTTAATATGCTTGAGATAGACGAGCTTGGTCTTGACAACACAGACCGCAGAATGCTGGAGACTATGATAAAGTATTACGACGGAAAGCCCGTTGGCCTTGAAACTCTCGCCGCCACCATCGGCGAGGAGGCTATCACAATTGAGGACGTTTACGAGCCCTACCTTATGCAGATCGGCTTTATCTCAAGAACTCCCCGCGGCCGTACCGTCACCCGTCTTGCTTACGAGCATCTCGGAATACCCTATCGCCCCTCTCCTGCGGACAGCGGGCAGATGAAGATAGAGGAGTAGGGTCACCCTTCTGGTGGTCGATATATACCTGCGGTATTCGATATGCGCTTTGCGCTCGATATATTTGCAAGCAAATTCGATATATTCCCTTGAGGGAATGTGTAATGAAGATATCCGACCTCAGTCGGAAATCAACCGTGTTTTTTCATTTTTAATTATTCATTTTCATTTTTTATATAACGGAGGAACTACCATGTTTATTTCCCAGAGTCTTTCCCTTTCCGATATTCTCGGAAGAGACTACACACAGGCAATCGCACGTGCAAACGATACCCTCGGCGTAATGACCTACGACGAGACTATGGCAATTGCTGACGAAAAGATCGAATTCTATCCTGCCGCAAAGCAGGAAAAGAACGATGCTCTCCTTGAAAAGGTCGGCACCGTTATTATGGAGCCCTTCGCTAACTGCGAAAAGGGTGCTGCTACAAATGCATTTGCTTCTGCATCCAACTCTGCTATGGCTCCCGTTACAGGCTTTGGCAACTTCCGTATCGGTGAGGACGGCAAGCTTTACCTCATCGGCAAGAGCGAGCACTACCACACCCCCCTCGGACACCGCTTCGACGGCTATAAGCTTATCGACAACGCTCGTAAGATCGGCGTTCTCAACGCTACGCATAACAACACCCGCGGATACATAACCCGTCTTATGGAGACCCGTATCACTCAGATGGCAAACGGCATCGACTGGGATGACGAGGCTGCTACCGAGGCTATGAAGAACTCCGCGGACAAGAAGGTGCTCAACCGCGTTATCAATCTTGAGACAGGCTCTCTCGCTTGCGAGGCAGGTCTTAAGATGATGCTTGCACGCTTCTACAAGCTGGATCCCACCTTCCCCGAGCCCAAGTATGCAGGAAAGACTCCCGTATTCTTCATCATGGGCGACCTTAAGGGCGGCATCGAGGCTAACTACCACGGTACGACCGTAGTTGCTCAGACCCTCCGCGGCCTCTGGCCCGAGATCCGTGAGAAGGCAGACCACGAGGCTCTCTACAAGGTAGTTCCCGTTTCCATCAACGATATTGCCGACTTTGAGGCAAAGATGAAGGAGTACAACTCCAACGGCTACAAGACCTGCGGCTTCTGCCACGAGATCATTCTTATGAACTACGGCGGAATCCGTCTTACTAAGGAATTCCTCCAGGCGGCGTACGCTCTCTGTAAGGAATACGATACACCTACAATGTGCGACGAGATCCAGTCCTGTATGTGGTACGACGGCGCGTTCCTCTTCCGCCTCTACGGTCTTACTCCCGACTTCTCCATCGTCGGTAAGGGCTTCCCCGGCGGCGAGTATCCCGCATCCAAGATCATCACAAACGCAGATATGGATACCCTTAACCAGTTCGGCGCTCTCGTTACAAACGGTCAGGAGGAGCTTGCAGCGCTGGCATATCTTATCACAATGACGTTTATGAAGGCAAACGGCAAGTACGTTGCCCAGCTTGGCGCACGCTTTGATAAGGGACTTAAGGCTATCGCTGAGAAGTATTCCGATAAGATCGTTTGCGCTGAGGGTCTTGACCACCTCGCAGCTCTCCACTTCCATACCGTTGACGAGGCTGCTGCCTTCGCCGGCAAGATGAAGAAGGCCTGCATCGACTCCTCCGTAATGCTCTACAAGGCTAACTGCGTTCCCGCGCTTCTTATGAAGCCCCCCGTGATCGCAAGCGAGGCTACTATCGACTATATCCTTAACACCATCGACGCTCTTCTCGGTGAGTAATAAAAATTATGTACGTAATCGGACTTGACGTAGGTACCACCGGCACTAAGGCCGTAGTCGTTGACAAAAGCGGCAATACTGTCGGCAGCGGTTACCGTGAATACGCTCTCGTAAGCGAGGGCGGCAGAGTTACTCAGTCTGCATCCGACTGGTGGAACGCCGCAGTTTTCGCCATCCGCGAAGCAACAAAAAATGTTGACGCAAAAAAAGTCACCGCTATGAGCCTTTCCACTCAGGCGGCAAGTATGCTCTCAGCAGACCGTGACGGAGATGCCGTTAGCGAGGTCATCACGTGGATGGACACCCGTTCCTCTCTTGAGGCCGAGGAGCTTTCCATGGCTATCGGCAAGGAGGAGATCTACAAAAGGAGCGGTTGGCTCCCCACCCCCGTTCTTGATGCGGCAAAGATACTCTGGATAAAAAAGAACAGCCCCGAGCTTTTCAAAAAAACTGATTATTTCATATCCACTCTCGAATATATGAATATGAAGCTTTGCGGACAGTGTGTCATTGACCCCACCAACGCCGCAATGCGCCAGATGTTCGATATTCAAACAGGCAAATGGGATCCTCAGATCCTGGACTTTATCGGCATAGACGAATCCCGCCTTCCCCGTGTTCTTCCCATCGGCGCAGAGGTTGGAAGCCTTACTCCCTACGCCGCCGAGGCCCTCGGTCTTCACACGGGAGTTAAGGTGTATAACGGCGCCCACGACCAGTACTGCGCGTCCATCGGATGCGGTGCGGTAGAGGCAGGAGATATGCTTCTCGCTACGGGTACCACGTGGGTGGTTCTCGGCATTACCGATAAGCTTCTCTATACCGACAGCCATATTTCCCCCGGCATCCACGCAGTTCCCGGAAGATTTGGCGCACTTGCAAGCCTTGTTAGTGCAGGAAGCGCCCTTAACTGGTACCGCAGTATCATAGACGGAAACTTCAAGCTTATGGATGCAGAGGCCGCAAAAAGGCAGGAGTCCGCAAAGGATCTGTTCGTCCTTCCTTACGTATGCGGAGCAGGATTCCCCCATAACCGCCCCGACCTTCGCGGAGCAATATTCGGCCTTGATAAAGGTCACGACCGCTACGATATAGCCCGTGCTCTTATGGAGGGCGTGGCATTTGAGGCGGCAGGAGTTCTCTCACAGTTCAAGGAAAACGGAATGGATATCTCCACACTTATGATGACCGGAGGCGCTGCCAGAAGCGATCTTTGGTCTGAGATCGTGGGATACGTTACAGGCTGTGATATCTGGAGGATGCAGGAGCCCGAGACCTGCTGTATCGGCGCTGCCATGACTGCCGCCGTGGGTGCGGGACTCTTCAAGGACTATAACGAATGCCGCTCCGTAATGGTAAAGCGTGAAAAGCTGGTTCTTGACGACCCTGCAAAGCGAGAGTTCTACATTGAAAAAGGCAAAAAATATGCCGCTCTCACAAATGCCCTCAAGGGTATAATGTAATAGAAAAGTGGCTGTCGCAATTACGCGACAGCCACTTTTTCGGTTATTTATTCTGCGTCGATCTCCACCCAGAGAGCGGGACGGACATTCTACATTTTTGTTGAGATATTCATTCTATTTTTTGTATAAGCCTTACAACAGAGTATAAACCTGAATACTTCACACACAATACTTTGCCTACGGGATTCGGAATAATCGTTTTCGGTAATCATCTGAGCAAAGCAAATAATTTATGATTCATAATCCAAGGAGTTAATATCGATCCACAAAGCGGGACGTATCATATATGTTTCAGTATCAACTTTGTATGTTCCGCCATAACCGTCAAATCCTATATAAGAAGCTTCATTATCATATGTAGTCCTTAACCACCAACTCCAGTACTTATAGGTGCTATTGTAAGTACTCCCATAAGCTAACAAATATTCAGTTGGCTTACATTTTACCATATTACTAGGTAAATATTCACCAACTTCATTACCGTCTAGCAAAAACACTCGATCATATGTTGTATCCCCTTGTGAAGGAGTACTGGCTGGCACTGACATCTTAGGTATCATTGATTTTTCAATGGTAGAAAATGCTGTATCCAAAAAAGCACCGTTCAACCACTCCCGAATAGTACTGCTCCCCCATGTAATATTTATACACTCGGTGTTATAGGGCTTGCATTCTATCCCGTATGTGCTGATTACAAGAGCTTTGTCGTCCTTTACATCAAGTACATACCACTCGATTTTTTCTTTTCCATTGGAAGTATTGTTGTCTTGCTCATATACTCCAAACTCAAAACAATCTCCAATTTTTATATTTTTCAATTGCTCTTTTGTTTGGTTGATCCTAATAAGCTCAGCCCTGTCTGCAGAATCTCTATGATTTCCAAGTTTCTGAAAAACACTGTATGCCTCATCATATTCCCCAGATTCCATCAACGATATTGCCCTGAAATATTTGTTATCCTTTTCAATTAATACGATTTCTTCAATTTTGTCTGCAGAATCTTTGAAATGTCCAAGCTCTTGAAAAACAGCTGTTGCTTCATCATATTCCCCAGATTCCATCAACGATATTGCCCTGTAATATTTGTTATCCTTTTCAATTAATACGATTTCTTCAATTTTGTCTGCAGAATCTTTGAAATGTCCAAGCTCTTGAAAAACAGCTGTTGCTTCATCAAGCTCTCCTTTTTCCATCAATGACATTGCCATATTGTACTTAATAATAGGAGGCAAAAATATTAACCCTGCAATTATCAGAGCAGCAACCAGGCACACGCAGGCAATTATTATCCTGTTTCTTTTCTTTGCCCTCTCTTCTTTCTCTCTGGCAATTTTGGCCTGAAGCCGGCGCTCTTTTTGCTCAGCCTCTTTCTTGGCTATGAGCTCCTCTATGTTTTGCCTGCAGACTGCGGCACATTCGTCGGCATCCTTCCAGCCGGGAATAGATTCGAATTTTTTGATTGCAGAATTATAATTAACCAAAGTATGGTGATTCATCTGCGCTTTTCCCGAATCCAGGATCATATCCTTTACACGTTCGGTACACTGACGGGCAAGAGACTCGGAATCCTCGTATTTGCTTATGGATTCAAACATCTGAGCTGCGGCTTTGAATTCCTTTTCAGTACGAGCCGTTGACATTGCTTTTTTAGCGCGGAGATATATCTCCTCCATACGGGCAAGCTCGTTGCGGGCTACGATATGCTCAATGCAGCCGGTAAGCTCTGACCTAAGCTCGCTGTCACCGTAACGGAAGGCTCGCTGATAATTGCCGTTGTTGTCAAAGGGCTCACTGACGTCCTTCAGATCCTCTCTATTCCTCACCCGAAGCTCTGCAAGGAGCTTTCCAACGTATGCGTGAGGGTTTTCCGGATCAAGATCAAGAACCTTTTCGCAGTATACGTCGGCAGAAGCCCATTCTCCATCCTCAAGAAATATATACGCACGCTTGAGAAGGGGCGCAACTGAAGGGCTGATGCGATGTGACGTTTCCCCATCCTGCTTCGGTGGCTGAGGCTCATCGGAGCTTGCAATGCTTACAACAAGTCGGCTGAGCTCCGTCATTCCGTCGTTTGCAACGTAACGGCTTGCATCAAACCAATGAGTATCGCAAAGATAGTAGGACATCTTGCCCTCAAGGGCCGTATCGTCTATCTTATAGGGAATGACCGTCTTATTCTGGCTGACTGCAAGGGTTATCTCCTTTGATACCTGAACCGAAGCGCTGGAGTTTTTACTGAAAACGAGAACGAAAACACGGCAGTTTTTAAGGGCTGTGTTTATAGAATCAGCCCAGTCCGCTCCGGGGACGATATCTCTGTGAGCTATCCAGCAGCTCACCCCCGCAGCTTCTATAACAGATACAAGCTCATCCGCTATCTGCTGATCGCGGGATGAATAGCTTATAAATACTTCCTTTTCCATTATTCCTCTCACAAAACGTACATTTGATACAGTATTTTATCACATTAACCGGGTTTGTGTCAAGGAATATCAACAACAGAATCCTTAATAAACATACACGAAAAAGCCTCGCAGACAAATTCTGCGAGGCTTTTTCTATATACTTATTCCGAAATATCCGAGTATCGCCTGGGCGATGCCGAGGTATACGAGAAGAGAGAGTACGTCTACGATCGTAGTGATGAGGGGGCTCGCCATAACGGCAGGGTCGAGGCCTATTCGCTTTACGAGGATAGGCAGCATTCCGCCTGAGATCTTTGCGATTATGACCGTTATTGCAATGGCTATGCTTACTACAAGGCTTACTCCTATAGAAACCTCAAGTCCGTGCTCGGCGCGGCTTACGTCGTTGAAAAGAAACATCTTTCCGAAATTAACGATACCAAGGGATATACCGCAAAGAAGCGCTACCATAGTCTCCTTCAGAAAGACCTTGAAGAAGTCCTTCATCTGCACGTCTCCGAGAGAAAGTGCACGGATGACGGAAACCGATGCCTGGCTACCTGCGTTACCGCCGGTACCCATAAGCAGGGGGACGAAGGCTGTAAGAACGGGAAGCGTTGCCAGCGAGCCCTCGAAATGGGTGAGTATCTTTGAGGTAAATGTTGCCGATATCATAAGGATAAGGAGCCAGGGAATTCTGTTTTTCCACGTCTCAAACACGCCTGTTTTCAGATATGGCTTATCGGAAGGGGTGATCGCCGCCATCATTTCGATGTCCTCGGTGTCCTCCTCCTGGATAACGTCCAGCGCGTCGTCTACGGTGACGATACCGACGAGGCGCTGCTCCGAGTCTACCACAGGCATTGCAAGAAAGTCGTACTTTGACATTGCAAGGGATACGTCCTTCTTATCGTCGTCGGTATGGGCAAATATGGGGTCCTCGATCATTATATCCTCAAGGACGGTATCCTCCTCGGCAAGAAGGAGCTGCTTTACAGTAACAACGCCAAGGAGCACACGGTGCTCGTCAGTTACGTAGCATGTATAGATGGTCTCCTTATCAACGCCCTGGCGGCGTATTGTCTTAAAGGCATCGGATACTGTGAAATGAGCCTTCAATCTGACAAACTCCGTTGTCATAATAGTGCCGGCAGAGTCCTCGGGGTAATTGAGGAGCTTATTGATCTGGCGGCGACGCTCAGGCTCCGTATGCTTGAGTATCCTTCTTACAACGCTTGCGGGCATTTCCTCGATAACGTCAACGGTATCGTCGAGGAACAGGTCGTTCATGATATCTGAAAGCTCCTGGTCGGTAAAGCCCTCGATAAGCGCCTGCTGAAGATCTGAATCCATCTCAACGAACACCTCGGATGCAAAATCCTTATGAAGGACTCTGAACATCAGAGAGACCTCGTCCTTGGGGAACTGGTCGAATATCTGGGCAATATCCGCAGGCTCCTCCTCGCAGAGAAGGTCGCGGAGCTCGCGGTACTTCTTTTCATCAAGAAGGCTTCGTACCTCTGTAAAACGGGCCTTCATTCTGACAAGCTCCGTTGCCATATTGGTACCGGCAGGGTCCTCGGGAGGATTGAACAGCTTATTAAGCTGGCGGCGACGCTCAGGCTCGGAATGTCTGAGTATCCTTCTTACAATGCTTGCAGGCATTCCGTCGATGATGTCAACGGCGTCGTCAAGATCCAGGCCGTTCATAATATCTGAAAGCTCCTGATCGGTGAAGCCCTCCATAAGCGCCTGCTGAAGGTCTGACTCCAGCTCAACGAATACAGAGGATGCAATATCCTCCTTAAGGGCTCTGAACGTCTGAAGCATCTCGTCATTTGTAAGCTGGTCAAATATCCTTGCAATATCTGCAGGCTCCTTTTCGCAGAGAAGGTCACAAAGCTCGGAGTATTCTTTTTCATCAAGAAGCTTTTTTACTTCTGCGATCATATGCTTCACCTGCTTTCTGTCGTGTTTTTTGGAGATTAAAGGGGATAAGCCCTTGCAGCTGCAGTCTTCACCGCGCTGAGAGCATCCCTCATAGAGGGGGCCTTATATGCGGCGCTACCGACTACGAATACGTTTGCACCTGCCTCGGCGCATATCGCGGCAGTCTTTTCGTTGATACCGCCGTCCACCTGGATGCTTACGGGATTTGTGCCGATATAGCTCTTTACCTTTCTGATCTTATCGCTCATATCCATGAAGCTCTGACCGGAAAAGCCGGGCTCAACCGTCATAACCAGCACCATATCGATATGCTCGATAAAGGGGAGTATCGCCTCAGCGGGAACTCTGGGCTTGAGGGCAACGGCTGCCATAAGACCGAAATTATGGATCTCCTCGATCATCTCAAGGATGCTTGCCTCGTCGGCAATATCGTTATGAACGGTAATAATATCAGCGCCCGCGTTTGCAAGACGCTCGATATACTTTTCAGGCTTGACCGTCATCATATGAGCGTCGATGGGAAGATTTGTTGCAGAGCGGACAGCGGCAAGAAGCTCAAATCCGATGCTGATATTGGGAACGTAGATGCCGTCCATAATATCGAAATGGATCATATCTGCACCTGCAGCCTCGGTGCGCTTTACTTCAGCCTCGATATTGAGAAGATCGGATGCGAAAAGGCTGGGAGAGGTTAAAATTTTCATAATCAGTACCTATAAATAATATTTGCAGTTTTTTTATTTATCCACGGTGATCCGGGGATAAAGGAGATTATTTTGCTTTTTAAGACTGTAACGGAAAGCGGCATAACGGTGAATGGGTGTCACCGCCTCCGTTTTTTCCATAAAATGTATTGACAGCAATGCTGTCACCTGATCTGTGCCCCCGACACGGAGAGCGACAAGGATGAAAAAAGCAAGGGACGTTGGGCACGTCGCCACTCTCTGTCGGTTTATATAGGCCTTCCCCTCGGGGAAGGTCGTTTTAATTTTCTTTAAGGATGCATACGGCGTGAGCGGAAATTCCCTCGCATCTGCCGGTAAAGCCCATTTTTTCCTCAGTCGTTGCCTTGACGTTATAGCGTTCAACGGGAATTCCTGCATAGCGGGCAACCGTGCTTCGCATTTCCTGAATATAGGGCGCCATTTTAGGCTGCTGAGCAACCAGAGTAGAGTCGATGTATTCTATTTCAAAGCCCTTCTCGCGGATCCTTTCGCATACCTTTTCAAGAAGGAGCATGGAATAGACGTTTTTATAGGTCATATCGTTATCGGGAAAGAGCTTTCCGATATCGCCGAGACCTGCGGCTCCGAGAAGCGCGTCACATATAGCGTGACACAGGACGTCGCCGTCGGAATGGGCCATAAGTCCGTAGGGGCAGTCAAATGTGACGCCGCCGATGATCATTTTCTTACCGTCCTCAAAGCGGTGAGCATCGTAGCCGTGTCCTATCCTCATTTTTTATCAACCTCTTTTTCTTTTTCTCTGTAAGCGATGATCGCCTCGCAAAGCATAAGATCCTCAGGGCTTGTAAGCTTTAAGTTTTCGCGGCCGCATTCGCAGAGCTTGACCTCAAAGCCGAGACGCTCGCAGAGCATACAGTCGTCGGTAACGGTGGCGTCGTCCTTCTTCGCCATATAAGCGGCAGAACGGTAAACGTCGTTCTGGAACACCTGAGGGGTCTGAACGAGCCAGATCTTATCTCTGTCAGTGGTTTTTTCAACGATGCCGTTCTTATCTGCGATCTTGACGGTGTCCTCAGATCTGTGAGCCGCAGCGGCTGCTCTGTATTTATACGCTTCCTTGACTGTTGCCTCGATCATCTCGGGAGTAACGAGACAGCGGGCAGCATCGTGGATAGCAACGAACTTTGATTTATCGGAAACGGAGTCAAAGCCGAGAAGCGCAGACTCCTGTCTGGTTTCTCCTCCGGAAACCACCATAGCGATCTTTTTGAAGCTGTATTCCGAAAGAAGCTCGCCGAGAGCCTCCTTATCGCCGACGAGAATGATCTCGTCGATAATATCGCACTCCTCAAAAGCCATAATAGTGCGGATGACGGCAGGGATGCCGAGGATCTCTACATACTGCTTTTTGACCTTGCCGCCGAAGCGAGTGCCGTTTCCTGCCGCAAGGATGACTGCGGATGTGAATTTAGCCATTATTATGACCAAGCCTTTCTTAACATTTTTAACAGACATTATATTATACCACAAAATCCTCGGCTGTGTAAATAGTATTTGACAAAAAACAGAACCGTGTTCTTTTATGCTTACCCGTTATGAAGAATAATCAGGCACCTCCCTTCATAAAATGAACCGATATATGGAGGTGATCGCAATTAATACTGCTAAAGATATAGGCGTGAGCAGAAGAAGAGAGCTCCCCCTCTCCCGGGAATCGGTAGTGGAATGCCGCTACGACGGACTATCTGCCCGCGAGGTGGCAAAGAACAGCGAAAAATACGGAAAAAATATTCTCTCGAAAAAGAAAAGCGATTCTTTTTTCCGTCAGCTTCTGAAAAGCTTCAACGACCCGATAATCAAGATACTTATAGGTGCACTTATAGTAAACGCCGCGGCAAGTCTGGGCAGGATAAACTGGGCAGAGAGCATCGGTATCGTTGCGGCCATTCTTATAGCTACGTTGGTATCGACAGTTTCGGAATACACCTCCTCCAAAGCATATGAAAAGCTTTCCCAAGGCTCGGGAGCAAGCAAATGCGCAGTCCGCCGCGGGGGAAAGATAATTGAGACGGAGCCGTCGCAGCTCGTCGTAGGAGACAGGATACTTCTCCTTCCGGGTATGAGCATCCCCTGCGACGGTCTCCTCCTATGCGGGGAGCTGTATTGCGATCAGTCCGCCCTGACCGGCGAAAGTCGCGAGGTTCAAAAGCTCGGAAAGCAGATGAGCTGTGTAAGCCTTGACAGCTTTTCCTTTGAGCTTTCCGATGAAAGTCAGGTCTTCCGCGGTGCGACCGTAATGAAGGGGAGCGGAGAAATGATCGCTCTTCGCGTTGGAGATTCTACCTTTATCGGTGAGATCGCCCGCAATCTACAGGAGAAGGGGCGCCCCAGTCCCCTCCGCCACAGACTTTCAGAGCTGGCAAAAACCATTGGATTTATGGGCTACGTCGGCGCTGCAATGATCGCCTTTGCCTATCTTTTCAATTCTTTTTTTATAGATTCCGGTATGGATATGACCCTCGTTCTCGAAAAGCTATCCGATACCCCTTATCTTATTTCTCAGATCCTGCGCGCAGTTACGGTTGCCGTCTCAGTAGTGGTGGTTGCAGTGCCGGAGGGGCTTCCCATGATGATAACGGTAATACTTTCATCAAATATGAAAAAAATGATGAGGGGAGGCGTTCTCGTCCGTCGCCTTGTGGGAATAGAGACTGCCGGAAATCTCAACATCCTTTTCACCGATAAAACCGGAACTCTTACAACAGGTAAAATGAGCGTTGTAAGAGCAGTCGGATGCGACTGGGAGGCTGACGCTTCAAAGAAGAAGGATATTCCAAATATAGATGTCATAGCGCAGTGTATCGGGGCCTCCTGCACCCCATACGGAAACGCTACGGAAAGAGCTCTTTGCTCCTTTGCAAGAGAAAGCGTCAAGTGCGCAAAAAGACTTCCCTTTGACTCTAAGAGCAAGTACTCCGCGGGACTTCTTGCCGACGGAACATCATTTTTTGCAGGAGCGCCTGAGGTCCTGCTACCTGCCTGTGACCTTGCCTTAGATGCCTGCGGATGTTGCTTTTCCTTTGATCCGGTTTTCAAAAGAGACGTTGCCCTTCGCCAGTCCGCCCTTTCCGGCGAATCAGCAAGAGTTCTTTGCCTTGCCGCAGGAGACGGAGGCTCATTTGAAAGTGCAAGTCACGCCAATCCCGAAAATCTCACCTTTATTGCCCTCATAGCTATCCGTGACCCCGTGAGAAAGGATGTAAGGCGCAGCGTTTGCGACTGCGAGGCAGCAGGTATTCAGGTGGTTATGGTAACGGGAGACAACCCTGAAACCGCCCGCGCCGTGGCGAGAGAGACAGGGATAATCAGCGACAAAAAAAACGTTGTTCTTACAGCCGCCCGTCTTCATTCCATGAGTGACAGCGAGGTCCTTTCCCTTCTTCCGTCTGTAGCGGTAGTATCAAGAGCTCTTCCCTCTGATAAAATACGCCTTGTCCGTATAGCGGAAAAGGCAGGCAAGGTAGTTGGTATGACGGGCGACGGTATAAACGACGCCCCTGCCCTCAAGGCGGCAGACGTCGGTTTTGCCATGGGAAGCGGAACAGATATTGCAAAGGACGCAGGAGATATCGTTATAACCGACGATTCATTCCCCTCTATCACCAGGGCTGTGCTTTACGGAAGAACCATCTTCCACAGCATCAGAAAATTTATAGTCTTTCAGCTGTTGATGAATCTTTGCGCAATGGGAATATCCCTTATCGGACCCTTTATAGGAATAGACAGCCCGGTTACCGTTATCCAGATGCTGTGGGTCAATATTATAATGGATACCTTGGGAGGACTTGCTTTTGCGGGAGAGCCTGCAATGAGAAGCTATATGCTAAAGGAAAGCCCTCCGAGAGATGCAAAGCTGATCTCAAAAAGGATGCTCGGACAGATACTTATAACGGGAGGCTATACCCTTGCTCTCGGTCTGTTTTTTCTGAAAAGCCCTGCAGTCCGCGGGCTTTTCGGCGGCACTGAAACCTATCACCTCACAGCATTTTTTGCAATGTTCATATTTTGCGGTATTTTTAATTCCTTTAATGCAAGAACGGAATCGGCAAACATCTTTTCGTGCATTGCGGGAAATAAGCCGTTTATCTTTATTATGTCATTGGTGGCATCGGTACAGCTCCTTATTATTTATTTCGGAGGAGAGGTATTCCGTTGCACCCCACTGGAGCCACATCACCTGCTCTATACTGCCCTGTTTGCCCTGTCAGTCATTCCGGCAGATATGATAAGAAAATCAATTTTTAAGAGAATATAAAAAAACTATGCAGGTACATTCGCCTGCATAGTTTTTTTTCAATTTTTTCAAAAAAATCTGTTACCTTTTGAGAAAAAATGGTATTGTATAGATAGAAGGCCATAAAGAGGTGAGTTTTGATGGATGACAATCAGATAATAGAGCTGTATTTCAATCGGGATGAAAGTGCCCTTTCGGAAACTGACAAAAAATACGGAAGATATTGCTACAGTATTGCCTATAATATTCTTACCGATCACGAGGATTCCAGAGAGAGTGTAAACGATACCTATCTCGGTGCGTGGAATACCATGCCGCCAAAGAACCCTCCGATTCTTTCTGCCTTTCTCGGAAGGATAACCAGAAATATCGCCCTCAAGCGTTATCGCGAAAAAACCGCCGTGAAGCGGGGAGGAGGAGCGGCCGCGGTCAGCCTTGACGAGCTTTCGGAATGTATTGCGGCGTCAGACACCGTGGAGCGGGAGTTTGAAAGCCAGGAGCTTGCCCGTATAGTTGACAGCTTTCTGAGAGGATTGCCCGAAACCGAAAGAAACGTTTTCATAAGGCGGTACTGGTACTGTGATGAAATATCTGCAATAGCAAAAAGATACGGTGCCACTAAAGGTAAGATAAAGATGATGCTTTTACGCTCGCGAGAAAAGCTTGCAAAAGAATTAAGAAAGGAGGCATTTTGAATGAAGCCCGAGGAGCTGCAGAACGCTATAGGTGATATCGGCGACGATATGATAGCGGCGGCAAATGAAAAAAAGAAAAAGAAGGGCAGAAGTGCCGTAATAGCGACACTTTCAGCGGCAATGGCTGCATGTATACTGTTGACAGTAATTCTTATGCCGTGGAATCAGATATTCCCTAAAAAGAATATTCTCGGCGCAGACGAGGATACCACGGCTGCGGATACCACGGGAAGGGCGGAGGATACTACGGTTGCGGATACAACGGAGAAGACGGAGGATACGAAGCCCCCGGAGCCGTACGTGCCCCAGAACGAGTACGAGGGAGCCGAGGCGCTGGCGCTTTGCGGATATCCCCTTCAGGAAAAGTTTTCAATGCTTTCGGGAGAATACGATCCCGAAGAGTATGACAGGTACTATGAATGGAAGCGCAAGACCCGTGAAAGGTACGAGAGATACGGGGAGAACATCGGAGATATTTCCCACTTTGTAAACGCGGGAGTCGAGGAGTTTCTCGGATGCGCCGACGGGGAAAATCTCGTTTTTTCTCCTCTCAACGTGTATATGGCGCTGGGACTTCTTGCAGAGACCTGCGAGGGAGACAGCCGCGAGCAGATACTGAGCATACTCGGCGAGAGTGATATGGAAAGCCTTCGCGAAAACGCAAAGGCCCTTTGGACAGGCAACTACAGAGATGACGGAGTCGTTACCTCCCTTCTCGGCGCGGCGATGTGGCTTGATGACACAGTTCCTGCACGTCCCGATCTTGCGAAGGTGATAGCGGAAAACTATTTTGCCTCGACCTACAGAGGAGATACGGGCACCGATCTCTTTGACAGCGCGGTGAAGGCATGGCTCAACGATCAGACGAGGGGACTCCTTTCCGAATATACCGATGGCTTTGAGACTACCCCCGAAACCTTAATGACCCTTGCAACTACGGTATACTTCAAGGCAGGCTGGGATGAGGAATTTTCAAAGGAGTCGACGAAGGAGGATATCTTTCATTCCGAAGACGGAGACGTTACCTGTGAATTTATGCACGAGACCGGCAGCTCCCGTTATTACGAGGGCAAGAACTTTTCTGCAACATCAAAGACCTTCAGAGACGGCGGAGATATGTGGTTTATCCTTCCCGATGAGGGAGTGGAGGCAGAGAGCCTTTTCTCGGATAAGGAAGCGCTTGAGTTTATAAACGGAAAAGGAAGAGAGACCCTTGGTGCGGATTTTGAAGATTACAGATACCGTCGCCTTTCTGTGCCGAAATTTGACGTTGGCGGCAGTATCGATCTTGAAAAAGGACTCAGGGAGCTTGGCGTTTCGGATATCTTCGATGTGGACAAAGCTGATTTTTCACCCTTGACGGGGGATGATGATACAGAGCTCTGTGTAACCGATGCGATTCATAGCGCGAGAGTCAAGATAGACGAGGAGGGCTGCGAGGCTGCGGCGATAACTCAACTTCTTGCAGGCACTGGCGGAATGCCTGATGAGATCATAGATTTTAAGCTTGACCGTCCCTTCATTTTCGTAATAACAAGCGACGTGGATCTTCCCCTTTTCGTGGGAATAGTAAATAATCCGTAAAAAAAGCTATGCAGGTGCTCTCACCTGCATAGCTTTATTTTATGGGCTTGGCATCATCTGAAATGCCGAGAATATAGTCGGCTGAAAGGTTATAAAATTTGCAAAGGAGGATGAGCTTTTCGCCGGAAATATCGGCCCTGCCTGTTTCGATCTTGCTGTACTGTTGCTGTGTTGTCTTGATAACCTTTGCCACGGTTTCCTGACTGAGGTCACGGTCTTCTCTTATCTGACGTATTCTGTACATAAATACCTCCAATTTTCATATACATATTTTACCTTACATCTAACAGATGTATTGACATTTACGCCTAACGGGTGTAGAATTATAATAATACAACTAAAAGGTGTGAAATGTGATGAAAAATGTAAAAGATGAAGAATGTTTGGTATTCGTACGCAATATTGCCTATTTAAGAAAGAAAAACGGATTATCGAAAAAGGAAATGGCTAATTTATTAGGAATCAGTGTTTACAGTATCACAAAAATTGAGAATGGAATATTCCCCAAAAATCTGAAAGCGGAAGTAATATATAATATTTATAAAAAATTCAAAATCAAGCCCTCCGAGCAATTTTCTCAAATATTTGCGGAAGATTAAAACAAAAACATAAGGAAGGGCCCTTCATTCCGCAATCAGCACACGAATCAAAACACAATTCGATGCAAAACGAGCGATTATGTTACACTTTGTCATATGGCGGGCAGACCCTTGCCCGCCCTATGGTGTAATCATAAACTGCTTGATAACCCCGAACCTATCCTAACCAAAAAAGCTATGCGCGCCATCAAACGATGCACTCGCATAGCTTTTATTTATACTCTTTTTTGAAGTTTCTTTGCTACTTTCTTTTCAAAGAAAGTAGTAGTGTTCTCACTTACCTGCAATAGCGGCGAGGGCTTCCTCAACGCCTGCCTTCTGAGCCTTGTACTTTTCAAGCTTTTCCTTTTCCTGAGCTACAACTGCCTCGGGAGCCTTTGCAACGAAGCTTTCGTTGGAGAGCTTGCCTTCGCATCTCTTAATCTCGCCTTCGAGCTTCTTGAGGTCTGCCGTAAGTCTTGCTCTTTCCGCCTCGAAGTCAACCATATCTGCCATGGGGATGTAGATCGCGCAGGAATCGGTGATGATCTGAACTGCACCCTCTTCTGTGTATTCAGCTACGAGCGCTACCTCAGCGGCGCTTGCAAGCTTTTCGAAGAAGGGATAGCAGTATGCACCGAACGCCTCTGCATCCTTGGAAACGATATATACCTTAGCCTTTCTGGAGGGAGGAACGTTCATTTCAGCGCGTCGGGTACGGATTGCGCGGATAGCGTCGATAACCTTATCCATCTGAGCCTTTTCTGCAAAATCAAGTGCAGGATCTGCTACGGGATAAGCGCTTATCATGATGCTTTCATCTGTTCCGGGAAGACCGGAGTAGATCTCCTCTGTAATGAAGGGCATAAAGGGATGGAGCAGCTTGAGAGTCTCGCGAAGAACCCAGGCGAGAACGTTCTGAGCTACGTTCTTTCTCTTTTCGTCAGTACCGTTAAGGGAGGGCTTTGTAAGCTCGATATACCAGTCGCAGTATACGTCCCAGATAAAGTCGTAGAGAGTAGAGAGCGCAATACCGATCTCGAACTTTTCAAGATTGTAATTTACGTTCTGAGCTGCCGCATTGAATGCGGAGAGGATCCACTTGTCCTCGGGCGCAAGGTCGTCGGCTGCGGGGAGCTTGATATCCTCGATATCGAGGTTCATCATAACGAATCTTGCCGCGTTCCAGAGCTTGTTTGCAAAGTTACGTGCCGCCTCGATCTTCTCGTCGGAGAATCTCATATCGTTTCCGGGGCTGTTACCTGTAGCGAGAGCAAAGCGGAGAGCGTCTGCGCCGTACTGATCGATGATCTCAAGAGGATCAATACCGTTGCCGAGAGACTTGGACATCTTTCTGCCCTGAGCATCACGAACGAGACCGTGGATAAGAACGGTGTCGAAGGGGGCCTTGCCTGTGTACTCAAGAGCGGAGAAGATCATTCTGGAAACCCAGAAGGTGATGATATCGTAGCCTGTAACGAGGGTGTTTGTGGGATAGAAGTATTCAAGATCCTCTGTGTTCTTGGGCCAGCCCATTGTGGAGAAGGGCCAAAGAGCGCTTGAGAACCAAGTGTCGAGAGTATCAGGGTCCTGAGTCATGGAAGCGCCGCACTTGGGACACTTGCAGGGGGCATCAAGGGAAACTACAGTTTCGCCGCAAGCCTCGTTTGAGCAGTAGTATGCGGGGATTCTGTGACCCCACCAGAGCTGACGGGAGATACACCAGTCGCGGATATTCTCCATCCAGTGGAAGTAGTTCTTCTCGAATCGCTCGGGAACGAACTTGATCTCGCCGCTTCTTACCGCGTCGATAGCGGGGCCTGCAAGGGGCTCCATCTTAACGAACCACTGCTTTGAAACCATAGGCTCGATAACGTGATGGCAACGGTAGCAGGTACCAACGTTGTGGGCAAGGGGCTCAACCTCCTTGAGGTAGCCGCCTGCCTCAAGGTCTGTGAGGATCGCCTTACGAGCTTCAACTGTTGTCATGCCTGCGTACTTG
>SVTD01000080.1 GCA_015063955.1 Oscillospiraceae bacterium
ATCTCCAGAGTAGAGGGCTTCTCCGGTCTTTACCTCCAGCTTTATAATAAGGCAACAGAGGAAGCACAGGAGTACTATCCCGGCGTTCGTCTTTACGGTATCGTATACGCAAAGGACTTCCCAAAGACTATAAAGCCCCACTCCAACTTTATCATTCTCTACTGTGGTATAGGCTGTAACAACCATATCCTCGGTCAGGAATCCTGCTATGAGGGCGGCGGTCAGCTTGAGGATTCAAGCACGAAGCAGGGTATGAGCAACGCTCTCGATGAAAAGGCTCTTCCTTTCTGGGGAAATCTCTGTAAGGAAACAGGCGCTGAGCTCTGGTTCTGGATCTATCCCGTAACCTATCACTATTATCTCTCAAGCTGCCCCAACCTTATCAACCTTTATTATAATATGAAGTGGCTCCACGAGGTTGCAAACGTAACAGGCTTCTTCTACGAGGGCGGCGGAACCACCTATAACTTTGAAACGGCAAAGGAATACGTTTCCGTTAAGTTTATGTGGGATCCCGATATGACTTATGAAGAGTGGACAGACATCCTTCTCGAATATATGTATATCAACTACGGTGACGGCTACGAGGAGCTTTATCAGTATATGCTGATGCAGACTGAAGCGGGAGACCAGTGCGGCACTTGCTTTATCAACAACTTTGACCGTCCCGGTGATATGTACTCCTACGATTATCTTGCAGAGCATTATGAGGAAATGAGAGACCTTGTAGTAACGGCTCTCGGTAAGGCTAAGACCTCAGATCAGAGAGACAGAATAGAGAAGCTTCTCGTATGCTGCGACTTTATGGGTCTCTCCTCCGTACATACTAAGTGGTACGTTGAGAACGAGAACGAGGAGCTTTATATCGAAAGATATACCTGGATGTATAACTATATCAAGGATCACGGTATGAGAGTATTCTCAAGCGATGTTTATTCGATTCCCTCAACTATCGTATATAACATTAATCCTATGGTTCAGTTCTATGAGCACGGCTCAAGAAGACCCGGTGTTCATCCGTAAAACAAGAAATGGGCAACCTGCACAAGCAGGTTGCCTTATTTTTGTATGAATTGAAATTGTAACAAAATTGGGTTTATATTGAAAAACTTACAAAGATATGTTAAAATAAATTGAATAATTATTTTGCCTGAAAAGGGCAGAACGGAGGAAATAATGAAAAGATTTTTGGCAGTTTTACTTGCTGTCATGATGCTTGTGGGCACACTGAGCGCAGTAGTGTCTGCAGAGAACGTCTACCTTTACCAGGACTTCATTGATGATGATACCTACGTATTGGGAGATGCTAACAATGACGGCTCCGTAAACGCTATGGACTCCTACTATCTCAAGCTGAAAATAGTAGGAACATTAGCAGAGGGCGTTGAGACCCTTGACGATGCTCTGGACTTTGATGCAGACGGAAAATGCACTGCAACAGACTCCTTCCATCTCAAGCTCTGTCTCTCCAACGCAAAGAGCGTAGCTGATTATGAGAACGGCAGGCAGGTCTATAGAATGACCATTGGCGGTACTGATATCAGCGAGCTTTCTATCGTACTTCCTGCAGATACTACGGAAGAGGATAACACATATTTTGCGTATCTTAACTTCATGAAGTATATCAGAGAAGCAACAGGTATTGAGATGCCCCTCAGCTGGGGCGAGGCTCAGACCGAGAAGGCAGTTTACTTCCACCTTATCGACCTCAAGAGCGAGGAAGGTCAGGCTCTCGGCATCGACGGCTACAGATATGACGTAACCGACGGTAACCTCAATATTTACGGTACTTACCGCGGAAACGGCTATGCCGTATTCGATATTCTCGAGGAGTACCTCGGCTTCCGCTTCTACAGAGGTAACGAAACGTTCCTTTATAAGGCAAGAACAGTTGATATTCCCGAGGGCGTTTCCGTTGAGAAGATCCCCGATATCAATTTCAGACACGCGCGTCAGTCCTTCGGTGAGTACAGAAGCGATAACAGTGAGTCTCACGTTGATATGCTTAACGGTATGAACTGCCATTATTTCGCAAACAAGCTTAATGCAAGCGAAGGCGGCTACTCCAGCTATGAAAAGTTCTACGGCTCAAAGCTTGGCCCCCTCTACTCCAACGCTCACTCCTTCGTAGAGTATTGGCAGATGGGTACAGGTAGCTGGCCTGAGGGCAGCGGAAGACCTGAGGGTATGTCCAAAGATCTCTATACGTCTGCTGAGTACCAGTATAAGTTTGATTCAGGCACTCCCTACGGTACGCATAAGGGTAAGAATGAGTATACGTGGCAGCCCTGCGCAACCAGTGAAGAGGATTACAGAATCCTTTTCGAGGGTATGATCGACTGTAACCGTATGGTTATGAGCTGGGGCAGACCCACCTTCATCGAAGAGGGACAGACTCTCTTCTCCTTCTCCATCTCCGATAACCAGTGCTACTGCACTTGCCGTAACTGTACGAAGATCTCCAGAGTAGAGGGCTTCTCCGGTCTTTACCTCCAGCTTTATAATAAGGCAACAGAGGAAGCACAGGAGTACTATCCCGGCGTTCGTCTTTACGGTATCGTATACGCAAAGGACTTCCCCAAGACCATCAAGCCCCATAAGAACTTCGTAATTCTCTACTGCGGTATCGGCTGTGATAACCATATCATCGGTAAGGAAGAGTGCTACGAGGGCGGCGGTCAGCTTGAGGATTCAAGCACGAAGCAGGGTATGAGCAACCATCTTGATGAGGCATCTATTCCTTTCTGGGGTAACCTCTGTAAGGAAACAGGCGCTGAGCTCTGGTTCTGGATCTATCCCGTAACCTACCACTACTATCTTGTTGGTTGCCCCAACGTATTCAACTTCTACTGGAATATGAAGTGGCTCCACGAGGTTGGTAACGTAACCGGCTTCTTCTACGAGGGCGGCGGCCGTGAGTACAACTTCGAGACTCTCAAGGAGTACGCGGCTGTTAAGTATATGTGGGATATGGATATGACCTTCGAGGAGTACTGCGACGTAATCAAGGAGTATCTCTATATGAACTACGGTGATGGCTACGAGGCTATCTACAAGTACATCGAGATGCAGACTGAGGCAGGCGACCAGTGCGGTACTTGCTTTATCAACAACTTCGACCGTCCCGGCGATATGTACTCTTACGAGTATCTCGCAGAGAACTATGACGAGATGAGAGGTCTTCTCGAAACAGCACTTGAGGGCGCAAAGACCGATGTTCAGAGAAGCAGAATCGAAACTCTCATTGCTTGCTGCGACTTCCTTGGCCTTGCTTCCGTTCATAACGAGTGGTATCTTGAGGGTGCAAGAGTAGAGGACTATAAGGCAAGATTTGACTGGATGTTTGATTACATCACAGAGCATAATCTCCAGGTATTCTCAAGTGATCTCTACAAGTTCCCCAAGCAGAAGGACTATGAAACAAACATTATGAAGCAGCTCTACGATGAAGGCTCCAGACGTCCCGGCGTCGATCCCTATTGATCTGCCAATAATATTAAGAGATTAAGAGCTACCCCAAAAGGGTAGCTCTTTTTATTGACTTTTTTCGTGGTAATGGTATAATATAATAAGAATGATGGAAAGGAGAATTGAAAATATGTCAATTCTTAAGGGCGCGGCTCTCGTAGGACAGTCCGGTGGACCTACAGCCGCAATAAATGCAACACTTGCAGGCGTTATCAAGGGCGCCATTGAAAACTCAGAGGCTATCACAAAGCTTTACGGTATGCGTAACGGCATCGAGGGCTTTCTTGCCGAGCGTATCTGCGATCTTTCCGAGATCTTTACGGCAGAGGAGGGAACACCCGATGAGGATAAGCTTTCTCTTCTTGCGGCAACTCCTGCGGCAGCTCTCGGCTCCTGCAGAAAAAAGCTTCCCGATCCCAAGGCAGATAAAGCTTTCTTTGAAAATCTTATAGAGCTTTTCAAGAAGTATGATATCAGATACTTCTTCTATATCGGCGGAAACGACTCTATGGATACTGTTGCAAAGCTCACGGCTTATCTTAAGGACGCCGATTATGAGATGAGAGTAATGGGCGTTCCCAAGACCATCGATAACGACCTTGCAGGCACAGACCATACCCCCGGATTCGGCAGTGCCGCAAAGTATATTGCCGCAACGGTTTCCGAGATCATCCGCGACTGTGCAGTTTATACTATTCCCGCAGTAACCATAGTTGAGATAATGGGACGTGATGCAGGATGGCTCACGGCAAGTGCAGGTATCCCGAGTCTTCTCGGCCGCGATGCTCCCGATTATATCTACCTTCCCGAAGTTCCCTTCTCAATGAGCTCCTTTATGGACGACGTAAGAGCGGCGCTTCTGCGCCATCCCAACGTGGTTATCGCAGTCAGCGAGGGCGTGCGCGATGAAAACGGCAAGTACGCAGGCGAGAGCGCTCAGAGCGGTGTTACCGATGCATTTGGTCACAAGTACCTGTCAGGAACGGGAAAGGCTCTTGAGCTGGCTGTAAAGGCAGAGATCGGATGCAAGGTACGCTCCGTTGAGCTTAACCTCAGCCAGAGATGTGCGGCACACCTCCAGTCTGCAACGGATATTGCAGAGTCCAGAGGCGTAGGTGCGGCGGCGGCATATGCTGCGGTTGCAGGTAAGACCGGATGTATGATGGCAATGGACAGACAGGCAGGAGAGTACAGCGTTTCCTTTGAGGCAAAGGAGATCGCAGGCATTGCAAATGCCGTCAGAAGCGTTCCCCGTGAGATGATCAACGCAGAGGGTAACTACGTAACGGACGAATGCCTTGAATATATCCTTCCTCTCATTCAGGGAGAAATGGCGAATAAGTATGAGAACGGTCTGCCCGTTCATTTCGTGATCTGAGATGAAAAGGCTCCTTTCCTTGCTCCTTGCGGCGGACCTTCTTCTGAGTCTTGCATCCTGCAATGAGGCGGATGAGTCACGTAAGGACTTTCAGAACTACGATGAGCTTGAGCACAAGAGCGACGATCTTTATTCCGACGACGAGGTTCTGACCTATAGCCATAAGGATGGCACCTTTGCTCTCACTCCCGAAGGGAAGTGGGCGTATATGGATCATACCATGCTCGGTCAGATGATGGAGGGCGTTGTGGTCATGCAGTCGGATAAGGATTATGACGTTATCGTTTGCAGTGCCATAGTAGACGACAGCGAGACTATAACGCAGATCACGGTGCTTTACGGCGAGATCAATCAGATAATGGCAATACTAAATGCATAAAAAAAGAACGCTTTTCGGGAAACCGAAAAGCGTTCTTTATCATAAAAGAAAATTGAGAAATCCGAGAAGTCCGTAGCTTGCAAGGGTCATGATACAGCCTGCAAGAAGAACGCCGAGGAAGATTGCGGGTAGAGAGCGTCTAATTCTCATACCGAGTATTGCCGCAATAAGAGCGCCCGTCCAGGCACCCGTGCCGGGAATGGGAATTCCAACGAAGATAAGAAGGGCGATAAACTGAGATTTCTCAAACTTTGCCGCGTGCTTCTGTACCTTGCTGTCAAGCCAGAGAGCGATCTTTGAAAGGAGCTTAGGTCCTTTTCTCATAAAATTCAGAACGGATTTGATGAAAGCAAGGATAAAGGGAATAGGGAGCATATTACCGATAACGGATACCGCGTAGTTCGTCCACCAGTTGAGCTTGTCGCCCTCAGTTAGATTAAAAACGTCGGATACCCACTGTATTTCGGAAATACCTGCGCCAAGGGGGATCGCGCCGCGAAGCTCAACGATAGGGATCATTGAGCAGAGAAATACTATAAGTGCAAGCTTTGATTTCATAATTTACTCCTGTTTATTTGCCGAAGAAGCCAATGGTGCCCTTCAGAACGAAAATATAAACGTAAATGCAGGCTAAAAGGAGAAGGATAGCACAAGCAACGGTAATTACCGTGGTTTTAGGTGAAGCCTTCGGCGCCGTCTTTGCAGGGGCAAGCCTTGCATCTCGGATGGCTCTTGTAAGAGGCTTATAAAGTAGAAGCACGAGAGCTGAGTTTAAAAGTGATTTCGTAAGATTAAAGGGGAGTAGCAGGGTGGGTATCATTTTTGCAACGGTTTCCCGCGGCATAGATACGTAGAAGGGAGTAATGACGAGGTTTGCAACCATCATTACCGAGGTCATGGTAACGACTGCGAGAATGATGCCGAGTGTGGCACCGCTCATCCTTCGTCTGTATTTGTAGACCAGCGAAGCCGTAACGGAGAAGGCGGCGCTGGACAGAAAATTCATAATAAGGCCGTAAAGTCCCGTATCGCTGAAGGATAAAAATTCAAGGATGGGGACGATGACGGACATTGTAAGAGCGGCCAGAGGGCCGAAGAACATTCCGCCGATGGCGATAATTGAGTCCTTAGCATCAAAGGTCAGAAACTGGACTTTGATGGGAAAGCAAAAGGAAATAATATAAGCTGCGGCGCAGAACATTGAAATACAAACGATTTTTTTTGTGCGCTCGTTGATTTTAGTGCTTTTTTTCATAGATAGAAAACCCTTTCCGGGGGGGAGTGCCAATAAAAAATCCGCCTGAGAGGCGGGGAGGCACATATCTTTTATCATCCGGACTTTAACCGTCGGTCAGGGAATCTCACCCTGTCAGCTCACGCTCGCAGACTATACTGCCGGTATGGAATCACACCAATCCCCAAAGATATTAATAAAAATATGATCATATTATACGACCACGGGCTTGCGCCCGTGGTCGATAATAACAAAGTATTAGTTCAACTTATGCGATGATGGAAGCAACAACGCCGGAACCAACTGTTCTACCACCCTCACGGATAGCGAAACGGAGACCCTGCTCGATAGCGATAGGTG
>SVTD01000081.1 GCA_015063955.1 Oscillospiraceae bacterium
TTCTCAGACGATCAACTGTGTGATTTTGCTCTCAAATTAAATACTCGTCCTCGCAAATGCCTTGGTTGGAAATCTCCTCTTGAACTTTTTTCCGGCGTTTTGTTGCACTTGACTTGACAATTCAAGATCATTTCATTTGTTTTGGTGTTCCTTTGCGTGCTTGCTTACGACGGAGTGAATGAAATAGGCAGAACAGAGCTTTACTCATACGAATCAACTGTATATTATTCAACTTCGGTCAGAGGCGGTAAGTATCTCGTAAAGGTTAAAGATCCTGACGGTAATGAGCAAACTCTGGAGAGATTTGACGCAAATCTTCTTTCTCCCGTACTTGCTGATGATGAATACATTGATTATACTAACGAAACTATCAAAATCACTGTTTATACCGGTCTGTTTGGGATTGATTATTCAATTTGGGATGAATAAACTAAAAGGTCTGTTGCAGCCGCAACAGACCTTTTAGTTGTTCTTTAACTTCAAATTTGAATCTGTAGAACTGTTCCACCATCGTAGGGGAGCCGCTTGCTGCTCCCGAAAAAACGCAACGATTTGCAGTAAATGTTCATTTCGTGGAAATAGCGTCCCCCTTTACAATGGTGGCACGGGAGCGGCAAGCAGCTCCCCTACAAATTACAAAGGAAAACGGCTGATTGCTCAGCCGTTTTTTTGCGTGTATGAGGGAGGATTTAGTTGAGTGCGGCAAGGCGCTCCTCGCATTTTTTGAATCGGGGATCGTTTGCTATGATGTTATCAGTGGTGGGGAAACATTTATTATAGCACCAATGCATATAGAACCAGAAATTGTTTTTCAATTTCTCTACTCTTGCAATATCTCCTGCTTCTTTGGCTTTCTTGTAATCCTCAACAAGAATATCTGTCAGCTCTTCTATCACTATAAAAGTATTTTCAAAATCCGAAATTGCAATATAATCATTTGAAAGCCATGTATATCCTTTGATAGTCCACCACATATATTTGGAATTATTAAATATTCCGTGGTTCAGCTTTATTGCTGCCAGAAGATCACGCCAAGCACTAATCGCTTCCTGCTTTCTTGCGTTTCCGTATATGGATATTCGTCTTGCTCTCACCCACAATGATGCCAAATACGAGTCTACTGCTTCAAAGCAAACCCTTTCGGAGATTTCAAGACACTTGTCATTATCATTCTTCTTATGGTAAATCTCCATAAGCATTTTATCTTTTATACATCCTCTGTCAGGAAGATCAACTGCAACAGATTCAGCCCTAGAAAACTCGTTTCTGTACAGATACGCCATAATAAGCTGTTCCTTTGCTTCGATGAGTCTTGTTGTATCTCTGTCGTAGTTGATTATTGCTGTTAACAGATTCACTTCCTCATCATAAAGCGAATCCTCCTCTTCCTGTGATGCCTTGTAGCAATAACGATTTGCAGAATATATAAACCCATCAATACTGCGTGCGCAATTAAGTTTTACTGCATAATCAAGAGGATATTTCTTCAAATGCTCTTTATAAAGAACATAGCTATCATAATAAGCATTATTCTCATAGCTATATACATTCTTATTTGCCCAAATTTCGGATATTTGAGCATAGAGCTTCTCCCTATCCGCCTTTTCGTCGCCGCCGACGCCGAGGAGGCAGTCTGTAGTTACTCCGAGGATGGCGGCAAGGGGAACAAGAAGAGAGATATCGGGCATTGAGGTATCGCATTCCCATTTAGAAATTGCCTGCACCGATACCATAAGCTTTTCGGCAAGCTCTGCCTGTGTTACCTGCGCTTCTTTTCTTATAAGCTTTAATCTTTGTCCGAAGCTTAACATAGTTAGTTCTTTCCTTTCATTTATTGAAACGGATGCATCTGTTTTCTGTGTTTATTATAACAAATCGGCACATACAAGTAAACATACAGTACAGAGAATCGTGCTCATCGGTTTGGTTGATTTTGGGGATGTGGATTTTGAGGCAGGTGACTACTGAAAAGTCAAAAGACGAACGAGAAGCTTTAGCCAAAGCCTTCCCCCATGACTCGGGGGAAGGTGGCGCTCTGCACTTGCGTTGAATTTAGAATGAGGTATATTCCCGGAGCTGAAGTATAAATTATCGTTTCGAACGGGGAGCGACGAAAGAGGGTTGACTGCGCTGAATGAAAATTAATCGATATGTAACAAGAAAAAAACAACACAAGAAACCTATCCTCTCGAAAATTCAGCTAAAACTTCAAGTTTGTGCAGTCAACCCTCTTCCACCGCAAGCGGTCCCCCTTCCCCCGAATCATGGGGGAAGGCTTTGGCGCGAGCCGATCTTTTGCCTATCAAATGTAAATTTGCCAACTCACCGATAAGATGAAATATACGCTTCAGTAGCAAAAGCCACCTTTCGGTGGCTTTTGTATTAATTATAATATTCGGATACGTATGCTACCGCTTCCATAGCGTCGCGGCAGTATTTATCGGCATTTATGCTATCTGCATACTCCTGTGTGAGTACGGCGCCGCCGACTATCACCTTTGCATCGGGGGCCTCTCTATGGAGAAGAGCGATAGTCTCTGCCATAGCAGGCACCGTTGTTGTCATAAGAGCGGAAAGTCCGACAACGGGGCATCCCGTTTCTTTAACCTTTTCGAGAATCTTCTCCGGGGCAACGTCACGGCCGAGGTCTAAAACTGCATATCCGTAGCTTTCGAGAAGCACCTTTACGATATTTTTACCGATATCGTGGATATCTCCCTTGACTGTTGCAAGAATAACGCTTCCCTTATCTGACTCTCCCTTGGGGAGCTTTTTCTTGACCTCATCAAAGGCGGCACTTGCAGCCTCCGCTGACATCAGAAGCTGAGGGAGAAACGCCTTTCCCTTTTCAAAGGCATCTCCAATCTCGGAAAGAGCGGGAATGATATGATTATCGATAACCTCCGTTGCCGAAAGGTCACAAAGGAGCTTTTCTGCCCTCACGGCAGCATCCTTTACCATTCCCTTCACGATTGCGCCGTGGAGGGTTATTTCCGTATTTTGTGCCTTTGCCTCTGCCTTGGGTGCGTTCTGAGCGTATGAGATATAATCGGCGCATCCCGCATCAAGTCCGTGGAGGGCACGGTATGCGTTATAGCTGTCCATCATCCCCTCGCTGTAGGGATTCATAATTGCCGCATTCAGTCCTCTTTCAAGAGCAGACGTAAAGAATGCGGAATTTATCTTTTCCCTTTCGGGAAGGCCGAAGGAAATATTGGAAACTCCAAGGCTTGTAAGGATTTTTCTCTCTCTGAGCATTTCTATAGCCCTGAGGGTTACGAGGGCTGAGTCAGACTTTGAAGAAACTGTGAGAGCCAGGGGGTCTACGATAATATCCTTTTTATCTATTCCGTATTCTGCCGCTCTTGCGATTATCTTTTCTGCAATTGCAACTCTTCCCTCAGCAGTCTCGGGGATTCCCGCCCCGTCGATGGTGAGGGCAATAATTACGCCGCCGTATTTCTTTGCAAGGGGGAATACTGCCGCCATGCTCTCCTCTTCTCCGTTTACGGAGTTTATGAGAGCCTTTCCGTTATAAAGTCGAAGCGCCGCCTCCATTGCCTTTTTATTGGTGGTATCTATCTGCAAGGGGAGGTCCGTTACCGACTGTATCTCGCGGACGGCACTCTTCATCATCTCCACCTCATCGATCTCGGGGAGACCTACGTTTACGTCAAGGATATGGGCGCCCTTCTCCTCCTGACCTACGGCCTCGGAAAGAAGATAGCTCATATCGGCATTCCTGAGGGCTTCCTTTACCTTTTTCTTTCCCGTGGGGTTGATTCTCTCGCCGATAAGCACGGGATCACTACCAAACTCTACTGCGTGAGTATAAGAAGAAACTACCGTAAAGCTTTTCTTTTCGGGGGCGGTATAGGGTATATCAGCTACCACTTCAACTGTCTTTTTGATATACTCAGGGGTTGTTCCGCAGCATCCGCCAAGGATAGATGCGCCGCCCTCCGTGAGCTTTCGCATATAGTCTGCAAACTCATCGGGGGTAATGTCAAACTCGGTTTTTCCGTTTCTTGAAACGGGAAGACCTGCATTTGGCTTCACGATTACAGGAACCGAAGCATATTTTTTGAACTTCTCGATTATGGGGAGCATTTTATCGGGGCCGAGGGAGCAGTTCATACCGACAGCATCAACGCCCATACCCTCAAGCATAGCTATCATCGCCTCGGGGGCAGCGCCCGTCATCGTTTTTCCCGAGCCGTCGTACACGTTAGTTACGAATACGGGAAGGCTTGTGTTTTCACGCGCCGCAAGGACTGCCGCCTTCGTTTCGTAAGAGTCGTTCATGGTCTCGATAAGGATAAGATCGGCGCCGTACTTTTCGGCAAGGCGGGCATTATTTGCAAACACCTCTACCGCCTTTTCAAAGGAGAGATCGCCGAGGGGCTCGAGAAGCTTTCCCGTGGGGCCCATATCAAAGGCCACGAAACGGTCGTCACGTTCGTCCGTTGCCGCTCTTGCGCATCCTATCGCCGCCTTTATGTATTCCTCGCAGTTTTCATACTTTAAGGAGTTTACGCCGAAGGTATTGGTTGCAACGATATTACTTCCCGCCTCAAAATATGCGCGGTGGAGTGCTTCTATCTTTTCGGGATAGCTGAGGCTCCACTCCTCGGGAGGCGTTCCTGCGGGAAGGCCCATTGACTGAAGAACTGTTCCCGTGCCGCCGTCCAGAAATATTCTTTTTTCTTTTATCAGGTTTCTTATATTACTCATTTTCAATTCCAACTATTGCAGTTATTGATTTTTGAGGCTTCATCAGGAGAGTATCCGTCAAGGTTATTCCCAGAAGCTTTTCTGCCTTAAGCGCTTCAAGTATTTTCGGCTGGATCTCAAGGGGGAGATCTCCGTAGCCGGGGGAAAAGCGCTTTTTTGTTTTTGCTTTCCTGTCAAGGATTTCCTGAGCACGGTCTGCCGCCGCCTCTGCAAAGGCTGAGGACAGGGCGTCTGCTATAAAATGGGCGCTTACGCCGGTTTTTGAAAGCCTTGTAAGCATTCTTTCAACTCCCATACCGAGAGTTACGGCAAATACGAAGGCTTCCCCGGAATCTCCCAGGGCATAGCTGAGATTATTGCTCTCTACCTCCATATCACCGATACGTATCACGTTCCCTTCTCTGTTTACGGGAAGACGGACAGCCGCCATTTTACAGTCAATATTCCGAATAAGCTCATCTTCGACCGACGAGAAGGCCGACCGGTCAAATTCTCTCGGTACACGGAGTCGCTGTGCAGCCTCGGCGACTGACAGGGTAAGCTCGGCTGCATCAATGCTTTCAAGGATCATTTGATTATCTCGGAAACGTTTGCCTTGATGGCAGCGGCAATATCGGGCTTATTCATTGAATAAACGTGTACTGCGTTGACTCCGTTTGCATAAAGATCGATTATCTGCTCCGTTGCAAATGCAATACCCGCCTGCTTCATTGCCTCGGGATTTGAGCCGTATCGGTCTACGATCCTGATAAATCTCTGAGGAAGAGCGTTATTGGAGATGCCTATGATCCTCTTGATCTGTGCCGCGTTCGTTACGGGCATGATTCCCGCAACTACGGGAACGTCAACTCCCCCACGCAGCATACGGTACATAAAATTATAGAGAATGTTATTATCAAAAAACATCTGTGTGGTGAGGAACTCGCAGCCTGCATCCACCTTTTTCTTAAGGGACTCTATATCACTCTTGGAATCATGGCTTTCGGGATGGGTCTCGGGATAGCAGGCGCCGCCGATGCAGAATCCGCCGAAATCAACGATCTCACGGCAAAGCTCGGAGGCATACTTATATTCATAATGCTCAGCCGTCTCTCCTGCGGGGATATCGCCCCTGAGGGCAAGGATATTCTCAATTCCCTTTTCCTTGAGAAGAGTGAGCTTTTCTCTGATATTTTCCTTTGTGGAATTTACACAGGTGAGGTGGGCAAGAGGGGTAACTCCTGCCTTCAGAAGGTTTTCGCATATATCTGCGGTATATGCGGCAGTAGTTCCGCCCGCCCCGTAGGTTACGCTCATATATGAGGGAGAAAGATCGGCAATTGCGCCTGCCGCCTCCATTACGCTCTCAAATTTATCACTTGTTTTGGGAGGAAACACCTCAAATGAAAGGCTTGGCTTCTCTCCCTTGATTATATCGATGATCTTCATATCAGCCTCGTAATAAAATTGTTATAATAAATCATTATACATTCTATCAGGAGATTTTGCAATACAATTTACATTCCTTTACAATAAAAAAAACAAAACCGCCTCGGCGGTTTTGCCAGTTTGTCGATAAACTTATCGACAAACTGGTCGCGGGCTGTCGAAAAGGATGCAGAAGCCGTGATTTGGGTATCGTCGCCGTACAAAGGTACGGCAGAGGCCCAAATCGCGGCTAAAAAGCCGCATTAAAACGGAAATCCGCCGATTTTCGGCGGATTTCTACCTTATTTGGTCTTCAATTACCGCTATTCTTGATCTGTATTTTGTTTGCGGCTTTTGTTCTGCGCCTTTTTCGTCAGCCTGACAAAACCGCCGAGGCGGTTTTGAATCTTCACGTGCCACCGGCACACATCACGCGCCGCAGGCGTGCATCACAGCCTTTGGCGCATCATGTTCCCAAAGGGAACGCATCACTCAAAAAAGGAGCCTTTCGGCCAATGTCATTAAGTTAAAATAATGTCAAAAAAGGAAAAGCACTTAACAAAGCAAGGAAAGGCGAGTTAAGTGCTTTTTTCCGTTTTCAAGGCATGACGAAAAGACAGACGAAAAAGTCTGTCAAAAA
>SVTD01000082.1 GCA_015063955.1 Oscillospiraceae bacterium
ATCGAACCGGTTCTGTGTGTCGGAATAGATCTCCTGACCCTTGATCTTTCCCCAGAGGTTCTCTCCGAGAAGATAAAGGCATACCACAGCCACCGTTCCGCAGATAACGAGAAGTGCTATCTGGATAACGTTCGTGACCTTTGAGATTTTTTTCTTTCCCTTTTGGGGAATATTTTTTTCTTCGGGCATAGTAATGTCCTCAGCTTTCAGTTCTTTTACGGAGGCAGAAAAATCCTCCTCGGAAAAATCGGGATCGTAGGGAATGGCAATCTCAGGCTCGCGGGGAACGGGAGGCTCCTCGACAGCGGGCTCCTTGATCTCGGCTTTCTCTGTCTCTTCGGCGGCAGAGGACTCAGCCTCGGCTAAAATTTCGGAGTCCTTCACAGAGGTGGGGGCAGTATTCTGCTTTTTTATACTGTTTTTGGCCTTCGAGGACTTCTTCTTCTTTTTCTTTCCCATCTGCAGGCTCCTTTCGCAAAATTACATATTAATTATATAGATTTTTTCGCCGATTACAATAGCTTATCTGTGAACATTTGATTTTTTCGCCCCAAAACTCTTGAAAAAAGCTGCCTTTTGGGCTAAAATATAGAAAAACAAACCCACCCCGACGTCTCGAGGTGGGATTTTGTGCCGCTTGGAAAACGAGGTAATTATAATGGCAGATATATTCGATCTCTTTAAGCAGATCTCAAAGGGGGGCGAGAGTGCGTCCGGTGCCCCCACACATATGATAGTCGCTCTCGGAAACCCCGGAAAAGAGTACTGCGAAACGAGACATAACGCAGGCTTTCTTGCAATGGATAAGATCTGCGCTTCCCTTGGATGCGAGTGTCAGAGGGTAAAGTTCAAGGCGTTTACGAATACCGTGAAGGTCGGGGATAAGAACGTTCTTTTAATGATGCCCCAGACCTTTATGAATAAGTCCGGCGAGGCAGTTGGGGAGGCGGCAAAGTACTATAACATTCCCGCTGAGAATATCGTTGTTCTTGTAGACGATATTTATCTCGAGCCCGGCAGAATGAGGATCAGAAAGGACGGCTCCGCCGGCGGTCACAACGGCCTCAAGAGCATAATCGAGCACCTCGGCAGCGATAAATTTCCCCGAATCAAGCTTGGCGTTGGCGCAAAGCCCAAGGAAGCCGACCTTGCAGACTGGGTCCTCGGTCGCCTTTCCCGCGCAAACTACGACCTCATGGTCCCCTGCCTCGAGGCCTGCCTTGATGCATCAAAGCTCATTATGAACGGCAAATGCGACGAAGCCATGGGCAAATACAACGGCATGAAGCCCGAGGTGAAGGAGTAATTTAGCTCCGATTATAGTATCCGTATTTTTTGAGGTGTAATTAAACGAGCGATCCGCACCAAGTCCTTCCCCCGATGGAAGGACCCGCTTGTGTCAACGCCTTGTGCGTTGACACAGCGGGCGCGCGGGCTTAAAGTTGATAAAAGTTAAAGTATAAAGGCATTTCCGTTTTTGATTATTTCAATATTTATCTGATCCGAGTATTTGTCATTGCGGTAGTGCTTGAATTCCTTTAATGTGTCAATAAGCATATCGCTTTCATCGGATCCGAATATATTTTCAATGTTTTCAACGCCTATGATCCTGATGTTAACGGGACGTCCCACCATATCGGTAAGACAATCCCAAAAAGCATCCCAATTACAGCCGTAGTAATCCGGGAAGTCAAGCTCTTTTTTGATTATATTATGTATTTCGGTATAGTGTTCGATCTTTGAAAAATCAAGTATATATAGGTCTTTGAATTTGTACATTTTACGCTCCGTAAGAAGTGATACTTAATTATAACAGAATATAAACCCATTTAAAGTTCTTTTGCTGCTTTTCTTTCAAGAAAAGTAGGTAAACTATTATGAAAAACGATATTTTATTACAGGTAATGCGTGAGTCGAGGGAGTACAGGGCGCTCTCCGAGGGGCTGATGCTTTCCCGACGCCGCGCAAAGCAGAGACCGTCAGCGGTAACGGGCCTTTCCGAGGGCGCGTCTCCCATCTTTCTCACTGCCCTTGCCGCTGACGAGGCAGGCGAGGGACGGCGTGTCCTTATCCTTTTTGCAAACGAAAAGGATGCATCCGAGGAGGCTGTCCGCCTGAATTCCGAGGGAATAAAGGCGTATCACCTGCCTGCCCGTGACTACAACTTCAATAACACCACAGCCTCCCGTGAGTACGAGCACGCGAGGCTTTGTGTGCTTTCCGAGTGCCTCTTCTCCGACAGCCCCTTCGTGGTCTGTGCAACTGCAGAGGCTGCTCTTCAGGTAACGGTTCCCCCCGAGGAGCTTATCCACCTGACCTATAACATAAAGCAGGACTGTCCCCTCGATCTTGACAGATTTGTTGAGGTCCTGACCCATGGCGGATACCGCCGTGTTGAGCTTTGCGAGGGTGCGGGACAGTTTGCTGTGCGAGGCGGTATCGTGGACGTATATCCTCCTGCTGAGGCTCCTTACAGAATCGAGCTTTTCGGAGACGAGATAGACCGTATCGGAACCTTTGATCCTCAGTCTCAGCGATTCGTTGATTTTATCGACACCGATCTTCGCATCCCCCCCTCCCGTGAGATAGTTCTCACCCCCGAGAGGCGCGAGCTTATCTTTGCGGCGGCAGACAAGCAGATCAAAAAGCTTGCAAAGAGTGACGACGCCGACCTTCGCACGATTGAGCTCCTTATGCAGGAGCAGGCGGAGATCAAGGAAAGCGCCGACGTAGGATTCCTTGATAAATACATCCCTCTTGTATATCCCGAGGGTGACTGCTTCTTTGATTATTTCGACGGTCTTATGGTCATCAGCGATACTACTGCCGTAAAGGACCGTGCAAATGCGGCAGAGGAGCTTCTTTCCCAGTCAGTTCTCGATATGTTAAAGGCAGGGGAGATATATTCAAAGGTAACGGGCACCTACGTTAACGGCTTCTCCCGCGTGGAGGTTGCGGCAGGTGTTCTTCCCACCGTCCTTCTCGATCCCTTTGCAAAGAATCACCCCGGTATGGTCCCCGAGGCGCGCTACGATTTTGCAACCCGTCATATACCTCCCTATGCTTCAAATACTACTCTGCTTATGGAGGATCTTTCAAAATTTGTAGACGGCGGCTACAGATGTGCCCTCCTTTGTGCAAACGAGGCGGAGGCGAAAAATATTTCAAAAATGCTCACCGATGAGGGATATTCCGCCGCTCCCTGGGACGGCAGAGAAGGCTTTTTCGGCGAGAAAAAGAAAAAGTATCCCGTTGCCGTACTCTTTGGCGATTCCTTCCCCGGCTTTGAGCTGATCGGCGCACGCTTTGCCCTTCTTGATTATTCCGGAGTTTCCGGTGGCACTCAGAGAGTGCTCAGCCGCCGCAAGGGCGCAAAATACAAGAAAAAAACTCAGTCCATCCTTTCATATTCCGACCTTGAACCGGGAGATTACGTGGTTCACGAGGCATACGGTATCGGTCAGTATCTCGGTATCGAAACGCTCACAGTTGATGGCATCTCCCGCGACTATGTAAAGATCACCTATCAGGGAACGGATAAGCTGTTTTTGCCCGTAGACCAGCTTGACCTAGTATCAAAATATATCGGTGCGGGAGCGGACGGTGCAGTCAAGCTCTCGAAAATGGGTGGCTCCGACTGGACGCGTGCAAAATCAAAGGCCAGCGCCTCCGCAAAGGAGATGGCAAAGGAGCTTATCGAGCTTTATGCCCGCCGACGTAGGGCAAAGGGTATCGCATATCCTCCCGATGACGATATGTCCCGCCAGTTTGCATCTGCCTTTGAGTATGACGAAACTGAAAGCCAGCTTTCAGCCATCGACGATATAAACCGTGATATGGAGGCAGGCTTCCCCATGGAGCGTATCGTCTGTGGCGACGTTGGTTACGGTAAGACCGAGGTTGCCCTTCGCGCCGCCTTCAAGGCGGTAAACGGAGGAAAGCAGGTTGCCATCCTCGTTCCCACCACTATTCTTGCATATCAGCATTTCCAGACGGCGCTGTCCCGCTTCCGCGGATTCCCCGTATCTATCGATATGCTGTCCCGATTCCGCACAAAGGCTCAGCAGGAGGAGTCTCTCCGCAAGCTTCGTCGCGGCGAGACTGATATTATCATCGGAACTCACCGTATTATTTCAAAGGATATAGAGTTTTGCGATCTCGGTCTTGTCATTATCGATGAGGAGCAGCGTTTCGGCGTTGCGCAAAAGGAAAAGCTCAAGGAGATCGCCATCGGCGCCGATATGCTTACTTTAACTGCAACCCCCATCCCCCGAACCCTTAATATGGCAATGGGCGGCATTATGGATATGAGCCTTCTTGACGACGTTCCCGGACTCCGCTCCCCCGTTCAGACCTACGTAATGGAGCACGACGACGGAATAATCGCCGAGGCGATACGCCGCGAGCTCAGGCGTGGCGGTCAGGTGTTCTACCTCAATAACAATATTGAGTATCTCTACACTCTTCAAACAAAGCTGAATCAGATGCTTCCCGATGCCCGTATCGCCGTTGCTCACGGAAGAATGGACAGGGAGGATCTTGAGGAGATATGGGCAGGACTTGTCCGCGGTGAGGTTGACGTTCTCGTTTGTACCACCATCATCGAAACGGGTGTTGACGTTTCCAATGCAAACACTCTTATTATTGAAAACGCAGACCGCTTCGGCCTTTCACAGCTTCATCAGATAAGAGGACGTGTGGGACGCTCATCCCGCCGTGCTTACGCATATTTCACCTATCCGAAAATGAAGCAGCTTACTGAGATTGCCGATAAGAGACTTCGGGCAATGAAGGAGTACGCCGCATTCGGTGCAGGCTTCAAAATTGCTCTCCGTGACCTTGAGATACGTGGCGCGGGAAACCTTCTCGGCTCTCAGCAGCACGGCCATATGGAGGCTGTGGGCTACGATATGTATATAAAGCTTCTTGAGGAGGCAGTTCTCGAGGAAAAGGGCGAGACAAAGAAGCCGAGAGAGGATTGCTCCGTAAACGTCCGTGCCGATGCATATCTGCCTAAGGGTTATATCAAGGACGGCGCACAGCGAATGGAGATGTACCGGAAAATTGCCCGTATTCAGCGTGAGGATGACTTCTCCGATATGCTTGACGAGCTTTGCGACCGCTTCGGCGAGCCGCCGAGAGCGGCAATGAACCTTTGCCGTATCGCTCTCGTGCGGGGCCTCGGCATCACTGCAGGAATGAAGAAGATCGAGGAAAGGGAAAGAGAACTCGTTCTCACCGCCCCCGCTCCCGACCTGTCGGCAGTCCGCAAGCTTGCAGAAAAGCATCCCGGCGCTATCCGTATGACCCTCGGTCAGATGCCTGCCATCACCGTGAAAAAGCCAAAGGGCGCTCAGGTGGCAGACTTCCTCTCCGACTTGTTAACGGAATATATACAATTGACCTTGGAAAATGAGTAGAAAAAAGTCAGAGTTTGTGATATTATAAGGTATAAAACTTTTTGAAGGAAAAAATATGAAAAGAATTACTTCTATTATTCTTGCGCTGGTAATGCTTCTTTCCTGCCTTGCCATGACCGCCTGCGGCGATAGAACGCCGCCTGCCCTCACCCTTGAGGGTCATAAGGTAACGGAGGCGCAGTACAGCTACTGGGCAAGCAGCTATAAGGCAAATTATCTTAACAGCTACGAGGATGTGGAGAACAGCGCAGAGTACTGGCAGTCTGAGATCAGCGAAGGAATGACCGTTGCAGAGTACCTGGACGGCGTTACCCTCGAAACGGTGAAATCCACTCTCGTAAATTCGATGCTTTTTGATGAGTACGGCCTTTCATTCACAAAGGATGAGAAGGCAAGCATCGACGCCTATATCTCCGACCTTATCATTGAGAGGGCAGACGGATCAAAGAATATGATGAACGCTCTCCTCGGTGAGTACGGCATCAATCTGAATATTCTTAAAAACATCTACCTTGAGGAAGAAAAGGTTGCAAAGGTCTATAATCATCTTTTCGGCGAGGGCGGAGAGAAGGCTCTTACGGATGAGGAGCTTGAAAAGTTCTATACTGAAAACTTTGTCCGTGTGCAGATGATATATATTGAAAACATCAGCACCTACTCGACTGACGATAATGGTAACCGACTGACAGATGAAAACGGCTACTACGTGGTTGAAAAGCTTAAGGGCGAGGAAAAGGAAAAGAAGGATGCCGTCGTCAAGACCGTGCAGGAAAAAATCGCGGCAGGCGAGGATTTTGATAAGCTTTACGAGGAGTATTCTGAGCTTAAGGATTACAAAAACGGTCATTACTATTCCGCAACGGAGAACTACGGCGATGCGTTCTATTACCTTCTCATAGCAGACGTAACGAAGCTTGAGGTAGGCGAGATCGCAACCCTGGAATCCGAGATGGGAACCTGTATCGTCAAGAAGCTTGAGCTTGATAGCGGCGCATGGTCAAATAAGGAAAACGAAGCGTTTTTCGGAGAATTCAAGGATAACGCAAGCGAAACGGCGTACAGACTTTTCGTGGAAAGCTATTACGAAAAGATAGAAACAGACGAGGCGATCATCAAAAAATATTCCGTAGCAAACGTAACTCCCGCATATTTCTTCTAATAAAAAGAATCCGCCGTCGGCGGATTCTTTTTTGCTCAAATTTAGGTTTGTCGGGGAGGGATACGGTCGCTTTTTTGAAAAAAAGCTCCGCAAAAAACTTCAAAAAAGGATGGGTATAAATTCGGGTTTGTCGGTGTGATAGATTTGCGGAGAACGCCTCCTTC
>SVTD01000083.1 GCA_015063955.1 Oscillospiraceae bacterium
CTAAGATGTTTGTAGTGACACATTTGGTCTCCTCCTGTTTAGGTTGTCCGCAAACACCATTATACAGGATTTTCCCTTTGTGTCACTCCTTTTTTTATTCTGTTGCACTTACATTGTAAATTCAAGTGGAAAAAAGTTCTCTGCACTCTCAAAAAACTTTGAAAAGGGATGGGTATAAATTCGGGTTTGTCGGTGAGGGATACGGTCGCTTTTTTGAAAAAAAGCTCCGCAAAAAACTTTATACCATTGGTATAGCTGAACTTTACAAGGCAAAAGTTGCAGGGCAATGCCCTGCGGCGCTGTCAGCGCCTGCCAACGCGGGAAAAACCCGAAAATGAACTTGTTCAATTTCGGGTTTATTCCCATAATGCGTTGGCTTTTGCCTTTTCGATTTCTTTGTCCTTTTTGAGGTTTCTTTGCTACTTTCTTTTTCTAAAGAAAGTAGGTCCCCCCCTATAAACCTGAATTTATCTTATTTATTTTCAAAGTCCTTTGCGTCCCCGTTCCTCCCCGACAAGCCCGAATTTGAAATATTGAAGTTTGGGAATACATTCACCCTTGTCCGAGTATATATTACTGTAACTGAAAAAGGCGGTATTAAAATGGACAGAAGCAATAATTATTATGAGGAATGTGCGATCAGCTATCTTCCCGTCCACGTTGGGGAGATAGTGAGGCGCAGCGGGGCATTGGTCAGGGGGAGCCTCAGCGAGATAAGGCTAAGAGAGGGATCGTCCCTTACACTTACGTCAAAGGATAAGAGCATATGTGTACCCCACAGATGCACGGATACGGACATAACCTATACGGTAAGGGCTCTTTGCGGAAACTCCCTTTATTCCCACAGCGAAACCATAAAGGAAGGCTACATCTGTACCGACGGCGGTATACGTGCCGGGGTTTGCGGAAGGGCGGTGACCGAGGGCGGCAGGATCGTATCAGTCACGGATATTACGAGCATCTCCATAAGGATACCTCACAGGATCCCCGGAGCATCGGATGAAATATGTAAGCTGATAATGAAGGAGGGCTTTCGGGGGATGATCATTTATTCTCCCCCCGGTGTCGGTAAAACGACTGCACTTCGGGAGATAGCCGCGAGGATGGGCTCGAAGCCCTACAGCGTAAGGATCGCAGTTATCGATACGAGGTTTGAGATCTGCGGCGGACTTTCGGGAGACCTTACTGTAGACAGACTGGCAGGCTATCCCAGGGCAAAGGGGATGGAAAGCGCCCTCAGGACTATGTCTCCTCAGCTTATGATATGCGATGAGATCGGAAGCCTGTCCGACAGCGATGCCATCCGTGAAAGCTATGGCTCAGGTGTTCCCACGATCGTCAGCGCCCACGCAAGAAACGTATCGGAGCTTCGGAAAAAAGAATACATCAAGGATCTTATCGATATGGGTGCCTTTTCTTATGCCGTCGGGCTTTCCCGCGGTGTCGGGGGCTTTGAACTTGCGGTAACGGAGCTTCTTAAAGAATGATGACTGCGGTGCCGGGAGCCTTGCTGCTTTGTGCGGCGGCATTTCTCTGGGGACGGGAGCGAGGTCGCCTTGAGGAGGAAAAGCTCTCTCTTTTGCTGGGATTTATTTCCTTCGTTGAGTATACAAAGGAGCAGATAACCGTATTCAAAACCCCTCTTGACCGCATATTCTCGGATTATTGCTCAAAGGAGCTCGAGGGCATGGGATTTATTAAAGTCCTGCGTGAAAAGGGGGCGACGGATGCGGTAAAGCTTTTGCAGGGAAAGATACCCGAGGAGGCTTTTTTGGAGGGCGTGCAGTTTTGCTCACTTCTCGGCGGCGGATATACGGAGGGGCAGAAAAAGCTCTGCGAGGTGACCCTTGCAAGGCTCGAAAAAACAGCAGACGAGCTGAGAGCATTAATACCGGGAAGGGTCAGGATGTACAGGCTTCTACCTGTTCTCATCGCCGCATCCGTCATAATTTTACTGATATAACTCTCCGGGGAAAGCACGGACAAATATATGGATATTTCACTTCTTTTGAAAACGGTAGGGGTAGGCATCATCGTAGCGGTGGCAAGTCAGATACTTCAAAAAACGGGAAAGGACGAGCAGGCGATGCTTGTAAGCGTAGTGGGAGTAGTCATAGTCCTTCTTATGCTTATAGGTGAGATAGAGACCCTCTTTGATACCGTGCGCTCGGTATTTGAGCTGTGACGGAGGCGGTTCTTCGTTTTTCGGGAATAGCCCTGATCGGAGTGTTTGCCTCTCTTCTCCTGAAGGAACGCTATAAGGCAGTCGGTATTGCTGCCTGTTCGGCAGCAGCGCTGATCATCCTTATCGGAAGTCTGAACGGCGGAGCCGACTCGGCAGTATCTGCGGTGGCTGATTTTGGCCGCGATACCGGATTTTCGGAGCATATAATAGTGCTGCAGAAGGCGCTCGGTATAGGGTATATAACTACGGTAACGGGAAATATCTGCAGGGATGCAGGGGAGGGAGCTCTTGCGTCAAGCGTTGAATTTGCAGGAAAGGTGCAGATCCTTGTGCTTAGCCTCCCGCTTATTTCATCCCTTTTGGGAATAGCAAAGGGTCTGCTTTAAAGCTTACGATGAAAAAAATTCTTATTGCAGCTCTTTTTGCTGTAGTGCTTATATTCATTGCAGCTCCTGACGTAAAGGGGGACAAGATATATGAATTCGAGATATCGGAAAGCTATGAAAGCGAGGCAGACGGTGCTGTATCGAAATTCATAGAATCATTGCCGGATGAAATAAAAAAAGAGCTTCCCGAAAGCCGCGAGCCCGCCTCTTTTGAAAGCTTTGACGTTGATTTCTTTGTAAAAAAAGCAACGGACGCCGTGAAGAAAGCTCTTGTCCCCACCTTGAAGACGGTTTTTGTGCTTTTGGGAACGGTTATCCTTTCGGCAGTTTTTCATATTTTTTCCGATACGGTAACGGGAGGAAAACTGAAAAACGTGTTTTCCTTTTGCTCGGCCCTTTGCGTGGCTCTTTCAGTTCACGGCGCAATGACGGCAGTATTTGAAGCGGTGGGAGGGTTGCTGAAGATCATCAGCGATACTATGCTTGCGATAGTTCCCGCAATGGAGGCCGTACATATAGCGTCCGGCAATCTGACAACGGCGGCAGTAAGCGCAACGGGCGTCAATCTGATGATAGGATTTACGGAGAGCCTTTTTTCGAGGGTGATAAGCCCTGCTGTATATACCGCCTTCATTCTTGCGGTTGTATCGGCGGTGACGAAAAACGCCGGTGTGGGCTTTATGTCAAAGACTCTGAGAGGGCTTGTCGGCGGTGCGGTTATTGCAATAATGGCTCTTATGACCTTTGTGCTTGCCCTCCAGACCATGGGAAGCAACGCTCAGGATAACCTTACTGCAAAGACTGTGAAATTTGCAATGGGAGCTTATATCCCCATCGTCGGCGGAAGTATTGCCGAAACCTTTTCCATGCTTTCCCAAAGCATGGGAGTCATAAAGCAGTGGTGCGGAATAACCGGTATCGCGGTTCTTATAATAGCGTTTCTTTCTCCCTTTGCAAGCGTTCTTCTGGGGAGGATAGCTGTTGGAGTCTCAGGGGCGATGGCTGCAGTTCTCGGATGCGAAAGAGAGGGCGTGCTTCTTGAGGAATGCAAGGGGATATGCAGTCTCCTCATAGCGATCAGCGCGTCTGCCTGCGTTATGTTTATCGTTGCCCTCGGTATCTTCTGTACCTCGTCTGTGGCGGTGTAAAATGGGGGAATACGTTTATACTCTCATCTGCGCCGCCATCTGTACGGCGGTGCTTCTTGCCCTGTCTCCTGAGGGGGATGGTGGGAAAACAGGAAAATACGTGGCATTCGTTGGCGCACTCGTAATCGCAGTTACGATGCTTGCCCCCATCCCGGGTATTCTGTCGGAGGCAGAAACGGATTCTTTTGATGAGCTTATACCCAAGCCCCAATCTGCCGTATCTGAAAGCGGAAGATATTATGCAAACGGCGCTGCAACGGTGCTGTGCGAAATGTACGGTATAAAAAGGCAGGCGATAACTGCAAGGGTGACCGAATCCGATTCGGGGGAAACAGAAAAAATAACGCTGATAATAAAGGACGAGGTGACCTTCAGCACAAAGGAGGCAGGGAAGCTGCTTTCGCAGATATTTGAGAAAGAGATAGAGGTAATGGCAGAGGGTGGATAAGGAGCGTCTGAAAAATAAAAAAATATGGCTGATAGCCGCCGCGATTCTCGGAATTGTGCTTATGGTGGTCCCCGGTCTTTTTCCTGAAAGTGAGGAAAGCAAAGAAAAAGCAGCAGATACCGTGTACTACAGCGAAATACTTGAAAAAAAGCTGAAGGAGCTGATAACCTCTGCCGAGGGTGTAGGCGAGGCTACCGTTGTGGTAACCCTTGATACAAGCCTTGAGAGCGTCTACGCCACCAATGAAAAAAGGGGAGAGGGAAGTATTGCCGTTGAGTATGTGATAATCAATACAGGCGACGGCGAGGAGCCGGTCCCCGTCAGTGAGATATATCCAAGGGTACGAGGTGTTGCAGTAGTATGCAGCGGAGGGGCAGAGCCTGAGGTGCAGAAAAGGGTAACGGAGCTTATCTGTGCCGCGCTCGGCATCTCTTCAAATAAAATTGCGGTGTCCGGTTAGTCATAGTAAAGTCCCGTAGTGAATATCTTATACAGAAATAATTCTTTGAAAGGAAGAAAGATATGAAAGATAAGCTTAAAAGTTTTTTTGAAAAGAGCTGGGAGGTAATAAAAAAGGTTGCAAAGGGGCTTAATAAAAAAGCCGTGGTTGCCTGCGCGGCGGTGCTGATCCTTGCAGGTGCTGTGCTTCTCAATTTTCTTCTTCTGCCTCCAACGGGCGAAAAGGAAAAGGAAGGACTTGACGTTGCCATCGATCTTTCCGACGTTTCTGCGGCAGTAAAGGATAAGGAATCTGCCGAGGCTACGGGAAAGGATGAATCGAAAAACGATGCCTTTGCACAGATGACCCTTTCGCGCCGACAGGCAAGAGATGAGGCCCTTGAGGTGCTTACGGGGGTGGCAGAAAGCAGCACTGCGATCGATTCAATGAAGCAGGAGGCTCTGGGAGAGCTCCAGGCAATTGCCGTGGATATTGAAAATGAAGCCAATATCGAAAGCCTCGTAATGGCAAAGGGCTTTGAGGAATGCGTAGCCGTCGTAAACGGAGATACTGCCAGCGTAATCGTAAAAACAGACGGACTTCTTGATACTGAGGTGGCTCAGATAAGCGCCATAGTCTATGAGCAGACAGGCATCCACCCCGATAACCTCAATATCATAGAAGCAGAGTAACAGCACGTGAAGGGTGGAGGGGGATGCAAAGAACTTTTTTGAAAAAAAGTTCTCTGCACTCTCAAAAAACTTCAAAAAGGGGATGGGTATAAATCCGGGTTTATCGAACTGTACAAAAAAAGAAACGGTCGCTTTTTAGTGCGAAAATAAAGAAAGCAATAATTGTATCCTCAGCTATTGCGTTCCCACTCCCCGTCTGTCAGCGCAAACAGGCTCCACAGAAAAAGACCTTGCATCGGCAAGGTCTTTTTGATCATTTGTATTTTTTCTCCCAGCGGTTATAGAGGATAAGTCCGGGCAGAGTAAAAAGCCATACGAAAAAGGGTTGTCCGCTGTCGCGGCAGATGTCCTTAACCTTCATATTAAGAAGGCGGCCGTAATAGTGTAAAAGAACAGCGCGCTTTGCACGGTAAATAAGGGAGCAGCGCTTATTAAGGCCAACGATCTGACTGTGCATTCCGCCCATGGGGCAGGTCCTCCAGAAGGAGCGTCCCGATTTTGTCAGTCCTCCCTCAACGTATTCGCAGATATAGATTACCTTCGGAACGAAAACGGTCTTATACTTATCCGCACTTCCGATCCAGAGATGGGACTCGTTCATAAACCGCTCGCCAACGTAAACGGGGAATGCAAACTCACGAAGTACGTCGGCTCTTACTACCTCGCAGCAGTCGCCCGGGCGCTTGCCGTTTATGCGGAACTCAATGTAATCGGAAACTGTATCTCCGTCGGGAAACTTAACGAAGGGTGAGCCCGTATCGTGTCCGCGCTGGAAGCTGATAATGCCGATGCTCTCGCTCTCACCGTATTTTTCAATGTATGATGCCGCGGTATCAACGGCATCGGATGTCAGCATATCGTCGCTGTCGAGGATAAGCACCCAGTCGGACTTTATGTAGGGGTGAGAGTAGTTAAGAGCAGTGTGCTTTCCGCCGTTTTCCTTGTAAACGTAGTCTATTGAAAACTCTGCGTACTCTTTGTATTCGTCAAATATTGCGTCGCTTCGCTCATCGCTTCCGTCATCGATAATAAGCCATTGAAAATCCTTTCTTGTCTGAGCGCAAAGGCAGAAATAAAGGCGTTCAATATACTGAGCTCTGTTGTAAAGAGGGGTAAGTACGGTAATGCACGGAGTCATATAAAAGCTCCCTTCATGTCTTTTATTAATTCTACCATACTGCCGAATATATTTCAATAAATTTCACAAAGGAAAAAACGGTAAATTTTTCTTTCAAATTCGGGTTTGTCGGGGAGAGGGAACGGGGGATGCAAAGGACTTTTTTGTAAAAAAGTCCTCTGCACTCCCAAAAAACTTTGAGCTATTGGTGTAGCTGAAGTTTACAAGGCAAAAGTTGCAGGGCAAAGCCCTGCGGCGCTTACAGCGCCAGCCAACGCGGGAAAACCCCGAAAATGAACTTGTTCATTTTCGGGG
>SVTD01000084.1 GCA_015063955.1 Oscillospiraceae bacterium
CAAACCTAAATCCATTATACTCGGAGATTTTTTCTTTTTCTATCCTTGCGCTTGCTTTGAGCTCGCGCGTTTTATTTCTGCTCCGCTCTTCTTTGCCCCCCGTAGAACGGGGGGTTTATTTCCACGCTTGAAGGCACCAATGAAAGCCCCGACGGTTGTCCGTCGGGGCTTCTTTTACTGCTGGGGGAAGTAAGGATCAGAGCTTCCGACACCGTCCTCCCAAAGGGAAAGGTGATCGGAAAAATCAAAGCTGTGGCTCTTGAATTCCAGGGTGTTTTCATCAATATATACTGTTGGAACGATTACTGCACCGACTCTTACAAGGGTAGATTCTGTAAAATCCCCGCCGGATACGGTAAATACGTTTTCTTCCTTCGCACTTACCGAAAGGATCTCAAAGGTCCTTTTCTTTTTATTCATTTCAGTAACTTCGTAGGGGTTCTTTTCGCCGAAGGCATACTTTTTTCCGTAAAGCATATCGTATTCCAGCGCCTGCAGATAATAGAAATAGTTCTCATCGTCACTATAGCGCTGATGGCAGGAGTTTATAACGCCTTCCTTAATATTCAGTGAGCCAAGAATCCGGGAGTTTACCTCGTAGGTGGAGATATCCCGATCCTCGTAATCTATGCCGATATTGTTCCAAATAAGATAATCAGTCTGGTATATTCCACGACCGTCAAGGTCGGAATCCTTGAAATCAAGGGATGGAAGATGGTCGCCGTAAATTACGATAACCGTATCCTCGCCACGCTCGGAAAGATAATCTATAAGCTCACCGACAAATGCGTCCACCTCGTAGATCTGATTAACGTAGTATTCATAGGATGAGCGCATCGACTCGTTTTCGCACTCGGTCAGTGTTACGTGCTTTTCGTAATCTGAAACGTCGCTGTAGTTGCCGTGAGCCTGAACGGAAACTGCCGTGATCATGTCAGGACCGTCGGTGGTATCAAGGCTTTCGGCTATATAATCGGTGAGAACAGAGTCCTCGGGCCAGCCGTTTTCCGTAAGGCTGTAGCCGGTCATATCCTCAATTGGGCGGTAATAATCGTATCCGAGGTTTGCATATACGTTGTGGCGACCGTAAAAGGTAGCCTTGTAATTATGTATAAAGTGGGATGAATAGCCAAGATCCTTCAGATTGTTCGCAATGCTTTCGCAGGTGTTTTCGCGGAGAACGGTCTTATAGGGGTATTCACCCGCACCAAAATCGGACATTCTCATTCCCGTTACTATCTCAAACTCGGTATTTACGGTTCCTGCACCGATGGTGGGCACCGTGAGAAGTCCCGAGCCGTTTTCCTGTGCAAGACGGGTGAAATTCGGCAGAGGATTTTCGCTGAATTCCATATTATTCAGAGAGTTTACGTCAAAAAAGGACTCAAGCTGAAGGAGTATGATATTCGGTGTTTTAGCCTGAGATTTGTCGGTCCTTTCGAAATCCTCGGTGATGGAATCTATAAGCTTCTCGGAGTATCCGTCCACCTTTGATACTCCAACGTCCACCATGCTCAGCGTAAAGGAATATACAAATCCGTTATCGGTATATGCACGGGGAAGCTCGGGAAAACGGGTATCGAGAAATCCGAGGGTCGTTCCTAACTTTAGGTTTCCGAAGGTAAGACCGAAAATGACCAGTATGAATATAACGGGAAGCCTTAAATCTGCCTTTCCCTCAGGGCGGGGAGCTCTGAGAAAAAGAATAATGATAAGAAGCATCAGTATTACTACCAAAAGAGATACCAATGCAAGAGATACGGGATCGAGATACTTCTGTATCATTGCCGAAAGAAGATCCAGCAGCTGCATATCGTGAACAGTCAAGGGCAGTACTCGGTTGCAAAGCAGAAGGAAATTTGCAAATCCCAACAGAAGCCATACAAGGCTTACCACAACGATCCAGCAATAGCGGTATCTTCTGAGCAGAGCTCCCACGGAAAGGGTGCAGGCTATGATCAGCGTATTGCAAAGGAAAACGAAGGGATCGGAGAAGAGCTTTATAAATCCTCCGAAAAGTGCCTTGTTTCCCAGGGATTCAACGATTATGTTGATTATGATCGGAAGTATACCGAAAATAAGCGTATTGATAATTAATTTTCGTGGGTTGATTTTCTTTAACAAAACTGTACCTCAGAACAGTGAAATCAGATCTCGGCAACAACGCGGCAGGGAAGACCTGTTATGCCGGAGTAGCTCATGGGATATGTATGTGCGGTGAAGGCGGAGCCGTTTTCGATAATCTTATCAAGACAGCAAAGATTCTCGATAACGAAGGTATCTCTCTCGGCGCAGTACTGATCCTTCGTCGTGTGCTCCTTGCCACGGCGGATGCCTGCACAGTCGATGGCGATTATAGAAACACCCTTATCCAGAAGTGCATCGATAAGTCCGTCCGAAAGCTGAGGATGGGTAGAGAAATACTCACGGGTGCCGTAGGGAACATCGTCGATAAATCCCGTTCGGAAGGCAACGAAGGAGTCCCTTTCCACCCTTGAAAGGTCGATATCGCAAATGTCAACATCTCTGTCGCGTACCGATGAAACGTCGAACACAATGCCCCTCCTGCGGGTATATTCAAGGGGGAATTCCTTATCCATAACGTCAAAATGTGTGCCCAGATGTCCCACAAGGGAAGGATGGGTATTGGCGTTTGACTCCTTAGCCATAGCAGGCGTTATTTTTAGTGTTATATCAATAAGCATACAAACACCTCTTTTTTTCTACATTATATCACAACAGACTGAAAAAGAAAGAGGAATTTGGTTTTTTGTAAAAATTGCAAAAGGCAAAATTTCGAAAACGATTGATTCTTTTTGTAAGTTGTGATATACTTCATATATTCTTGAAAAAGAAGGTAGTACCAATGAACAAGATTTTTATTCCCGAAGGCTACAAGCCCTGCCTTGATGCTTACAGCACACAGAGGGCAATTGAATATATCAAGAGGACCTTTCAGACTGAGTTTTCCCACGCGCTTCATCTCAAGAGAGTTTCGGCTCCCTTGTTTGTAACTGAGGAATCAGGTCTTAACGATAACCTCAACGGCGTTGAGAGAGCAGTTTCCTTTGACGTTCCCGCTGTGGGACTTGACGCCCAGGTTGTCCACTCCCTTGCAAAGTGGAAGCGCCTTGCTCTCAAGCGCTACGGCTTTCAGGTAGGCGGCGGTCTTTATACGGATATGAACGCTATCCGCCGCGATGAGGACCTTGACAACATCCACTCAATCTACGTAGACCAGTGGGACTGGGAGAAGGTCATCACCAGAGAAACGAGAACTATCGAATATCTGAAGCTTATGGTTAAGTCCATCGTCGGCGCAATCTGCGATACAAACGACAGACTCCACGTGCGTTTCCCCCAGCTTACGACTGAGCTTTGCCGCGAAGTTACCTTCGTTACCACTCAGGAGCTTGAGGATATGTATCCCGATATGACGGCGAGCGAAAAGGAAACAGCCTTTGTCAGAGAGCATAAAACTGCGTTTATTATGCAGATCGGCGGTGCCCTCAAGTCCGGCAAGCCCCACGACGGACGTGCTCCCGACTACGACGACTGGCAGCTTAACGGAGATATTTTCTTCTGGGACGAGACTCTCGGTCGCGCCCTGGAGATCTCCTCTATGGGCATCAGAGTAGATGCGGAATCCCTTGACCGTCAGCTTACGATCTCCGGCTGTGACGACCGCAGAGAGCTTCCTTTCCATAAGATGCTTCTGAATGATGAGCTTCCCCTCACCATCGGAGGAGGTATCGGTCAGTCAAGACTTTGTATGCTTATGCTGGGCTGTGCTCACATCGGCGAGGTACAGTGCAGCATCTGGGACTCTGAAACTATGAGAATATGTGAAGAAAACGGAATTCCGCTTCTTTAAAACAATAGGAAACCCGACAGAATTTGAGTTCTGTCGGGCTTCTTTTATATTTTTTTCTTTGTGAAAAGGGAAACGGTATACATTACCGTAGCTGCCGCAACGAGTACTACTGCAACGTAACCGTATATCTTGTCCATCGGATTGACCGTACCGTAAATATTGAGAGCGCCGCGAACAAGGCTTCCGATAGTGATCGTTGCAATGCCGCAGTGGTAGATGTCTCTCGTGATCTTTCCGGGATAGGGTATCTTCGGGATGATATACAAGGTCAGAAAGGGAAGTGCCCCTCCAACCAGAGGGAACATAAAGGCGTAGATCATGAATCTTGAATAAACGCCGTGGCTGTACTCACCGTAGATCAGTCCGAATACCATACAGAGAATGGAAAGGGAAAGATAGATATAAGAAGCCTTAACGGCTCTGTCCTTTCTGTCAATAACCGATGTAGACAATGTCACTTACCTCTCTTTCCACGATTTTTCCGTCAGCCGAGGGCTTGTTTACAACCTTGCCGTTGAAGTACATGGTAGTGCTTCCGCCGCCGTCAAGGTTATAGGCAAGATCGGTGGCGCCGATGGAATACATAAACTGGCTGAGCTCAGGGAAGGTGAGTCCTGCACTGGTGTTAGTTCTTCCGTCGGCAACTACGAAAAACATATGTCCCGGCTCCTTGAAGCCAATGGCGGTACGGGGGTTCTTGCCCGCAATATTTAGAACGTGCTCGTGAGTATCGGATACGACTCCGTCCTTAACGAGGGTGGGACCGAAGGAAAAGAGCTGATACGCGCCGTTTTCCTTGAGCTGCTGGGCTGAAACGTAGCTTTCGTTGATCGTACCGTACGTACCGTCCTTGTAAATTACGATATCCTCGCGGTTTTCAAGAGGAATATCGCGGTACATAATACCGTTTCTGATAACGTAACGGATATTATTTACACCGTAAAAGTCACCGTTAATGGCAAGTATTGCGTTCTTGCCGGATGCTATCTGAGATACGGGGGCATTTACGTTCTGACCGTACGTATCCTTCGCCATAGCGCTCTTGAGAAGAGTGGGGGATGCGATCTTGATCTCCGCAACGTAGATATCCGTGCCGTATTCTCTGTGCTTAGTAAGAGTTATAGAGATGTTTTCATCCTTGTATTCCGTATCGGTGAAAACGATCTCGTCCTCGTCGGGCTTTGTGATATTAGCATCTGTAACGGTATCGGCAGGATCGATCTCGATCTTTTCATATGTTTTGGGGATAACGAAGGTATCGAGCATCAGATATACGGTGAAAAGCAAAAGCACGATACCGTAGCTGATGCAAAGAAGATGTTTCTTGATTCTCAAAGCAATCACCTCGCAAATTCATATTTATATGATAACATAAACCGACCGCTTTTTCAAGAGCAAAAAAGGGACTGCAGAGCAGTCCCTATAAATATTTATCAGAGAAGTACCTCTCTGCCTGTTTCGGCAGACTTGTACATAGCCTCAAGGATCTTTATCATGTTTACGCCCTGAATGGGTTCGTAGTCCTTTTCTGCTCCGTCAAGAACGATAGCAGTGAAGTGCTTGAGAGCCTCATCGTGGCCGTTGCCCATCTCGCATCTGCGAACGTTGTCTGTGAGCTTGCCGCCCTCCTCAGAGAATACTCTTGCTTCACCGGTGTCAACCCACTTGAAGCCGCCCTTTGTACCGCGAAGCTCTACGAAACGCTCCTCGCGCTCGATGTTGGAAGCCCAGCTGAATTCGATCTGGAGGCAAGCACCGTTATCGAAACGGATAAAGCCCATAGCAAGGTCCTCAACGTCGAAGGTACCGCCGACAACTGCATCACCGAAGCGGGAATGCTCGCTGTCTGCCTCTGTTGTATCGGAAGCGAACTTGTTGAATGTGCAGCCGGAAACGGAAACGGGAGTGGGGTTACCCATGAGCCAGATGGAAAGGTCGATCATATGAACGCCGAGGTCGATAAGGGGACCGCCGCCTGACTTTTCCTTAGTTGTGAACCAGCCGCCCTTGCCGGGAATACCGCGGCGACGGATCCAGCCGCAGCGACCGCAGTAAAGCTCACCGAACTCGTCGTTGTTAGCAAGCTTTTTGAGGTACTGGGAGTTTGTGTAGTAGCGGTTGTTTCTCATGCACATAAGAACCTTGCCGCTCTTCTCGCTCGCCGCCTTCATCTTTTCAGCTTCTTCAACGGAAACTGCATCGGGCTTCTCGCAGAATACGTGGAGACCCTTTTCAAGAGCATATACAGCGATTACGGAATGGAGATAGTTGGGAGTGCAGATATCAACTGCATCGAGCTCCTCGTTATCGATCATTTCCTTCCAGTCGGTATAAGCCTTTGCGCCCTCAAGGCCTGCGTTTGCAATGTTGCCTGTAGCTCTATCCTCGATGATGTCGCAGAGAGCAACGATCTGGATGCGCTTGTTGTTCTTGTGGCTGTAATAAAGGTGATGGCTGCCCATGCCGCCGACACCGATAAGGCCAAGTCTGATTTTTTCCATAATAACGTTCCTTTCTAAGTGAAAAAATACTATTATCACCTTATCATAATCAGATCGAAAATACAACCTTTTAATATAAAAAAACAATATATAACAAGGTTATAATAATCATTTCAAAAAGATACTTGACAAATTATAATTGTAGTGTTATAAATATATGTAGCAATGACGGAAAGAGTAGCTGTATATTCCATCAGAGAGACGGGGTCTTGGCTGTGAGCCCTGTTTGGTAAATTTTCAGTGAAGACCACTCCCGAGCTTGTATGCGACGAGTATACCGTATGTCTGCGTTAAAGACTGTTGAGTTAAATG
>SVTD01000085.1 GCA_015063955.1 Oscillospiraceae bacterium
TCCGTTGCCTGAAAGGACGAAGCCGCCCTCGGGAATTTTTGAATTGCCCGTTCCGTAGGGGTACACGGCGAGAACCGTGCCGTCAGCGCCTACCGCAGCCTCACTTCCGTAAACGTTGGTGCCTGTGGTAGCCATGCCTGCGTAGATCGTGAGGGCGTTTGAGCCTCTTGAAACGTTGATGCCGCTTGCGGTGGTCTTCACGCCTGACGTGAGAAGCTTTGCGCCGCTGCAATTGAGGGTAACCGTACAAAGCTTTTCCCATTTTGCCGTAAGCACAATGTCTCCGTACTGAGCAACCGTGTCGCCGCTGTTTACGGTATTACCGAGGCCGTCCTGCCAGCCGAGGAATACGTATCCTTCTCTTTTAGCCGTGGGAAGAGTTCCGTAGCGCTCACCGTATTTAACGTCGGAAAGCTCTCTTGCGTTATATGCGTTGAGATCCTCCCATACGTATATTTTTGAGCCCTCGATAACAACGTGATTGCCCTGAGAAAGGTTCTGCTGGAGCCACGTGTGCATAGTACCGATGCCTGAGATAACGTAAGCGCCCTTGGGGATCTTTGTGTTTCCGGTTCCGTAGGGGAATACTGTGAGAACGGTGCCGTCGTTCAGAATGACAGCCTCGCTTCCGTAGACATTGGTGCCGCTGGATGCCCGGTCCTTGTAAAGAACGAGGGAGTTTTCCGCTCTGTAGGTGTTTATTCCCGCAAGGTTGGCGGAGGATATGAGCCCTGCGATCTTGCCGCCTGCGGCGTCAAGGGAGAGCTTTCCGGGGAGGAGCTCCCATTTTGCATAAAGGGTAAGGCCGCCGACGGGCATCAGAGTATCCGCCGTTACCTCAGTGCCGCTGAGGGTAAACCAGCCGAGGAACTTGTGGTACTGTCTTGTGATCTCGGGAAGAGTGCCTATGGGGGTGTCGGGAACGACGGATCTGTTAAGGCTGTCGTAAAGCTCGCGGCTTTGGTAGACTGTTACGGTTCCCGTTTCCTTGTCGTAGTGGACGTAGCTTCCCACCTTTACGTTCTCATAGAGCCATTTGTGTCCTGCTCCGATGCCGGAGAGCACGAAGCCGCCCTCGGGGATAACGGTCTGGCAGGTTCCGTAGGTGGGAGCGGATATTACCGTACCATCAGCGTTTACAGCCGCCTCGCCGCCGTATTCGTTGGTGGGAGCTCTGTCTGAGGTGTAGTCGTTGTCGTAGAGAATGAGAGATTCTGCAGGGCGGAAAACGTTGACACCGTCCAATTTCCTTAAAGCAACCCCTTCAAAGGAGCCGCCGTTTGCATCAAAGGTGAGCTTGTCCCCCGTCTTTTTCCAGCCTGCCTTGAGTGTGATACAGAAGGGGGACTGACATATATCCGTGACCTGAACGGGGAGATCGGATGAGTCAAGATACCATCCCGTAAATGCAAGCCCCGATCTTTTGGGGATGGGAAGATCGCCAAAGGGAGAGCCCATTGCGGAGGTCTTGGTGGCGGAAAGCATTTTGTTTCTGTCGGAGTAAACGGTGATCTTTGCCGTATCACGGTCGAGATGGACGTAATCACCCGCCTTTATATTCTGAGAAAGCCAGGTGTATCCCGTGCCGATACCGGAAAGAACGAAGCCTCCCTCGGGGATGGGGGTCTTGCAAAGGCCGTAGGCGGGAGCGTTGAGCACCTTTCCGTCGGCATCCACCGCAACCTCCGTTCCGTATTCGTTGGTCTGAGGGGTACCGTACTGATATTCACCGTCGTAAAGCACGAGGGAGTTTGCAGGTCTGAAATCATTTTTCAGATCAGGCACGGTCTCAGCCTTTGAAACCTTGAGATATGCCTCGTAGCTGTCATATATATATACGGTCATGCTTTCGCTGTCAAAGCGGACGTAATTGCCGACCTTTATATTCTGAGAAAGAGAGGTGTGGCCCGTGCCGATGCCTGAAAGAACGAAGCCGCCCTCGGGAATGTCGGTCTTGCAGGTGCCGTAGGTGGGAGCCGAGATAACGATACCGTCAGCGCCTACCGCCGCCTCGCCGCCGTACTGGTTTGTCTGGGGCTGTGAATAGGGGTAGTCGTTGTCGTAAATAATGATGGAATTTGCGGGACGGGAGCAGTTTGTGCCGTTTATGAAAAGGCTTGATTTAAAGGCTGAGCCGAATGAGCCGCCGTTCGTATCAAAGGTAACGGGGGCGGGAACGTATCCTCCCGTAAGCTCCTCGTTGAGAGCGCAGGAGGTAGCGTCAAGGGTTATCCAGCCCATGCTGGTCTTGCCTCTGGTCTGGTTTTTGAAAAGAACCTTTTCGGATATGATGACCTTCGTACCCTTTGCGATAGTTGTAACAAGAGTGGAGGAGGTGTCGGGCTTTTCTCTTACGTTGCGGGCAGAAAGAATGTCCCAAACCTCAAGCTTTGTGGAAATGATCTCCCAGTCGAGAAGGAGACAGTTGTTGTAGGTTCTTTGTCTTCTGGTGGAGTGTTTTCCGCCTGCAATGCTGTCTGCCATAGCCGCTTCGTGCATATGCTCAAGTGTAATCGCTTCATATGAACCGGCAAGAGCCGCAGCTGCAGCGGCAACGCGCTTTGAGCCACCCGAGCCGCATTGGTTTTCAACGTCGGCAAAGTAAACAAGAGCCGCCGGATCATTGATTCCCAAACCGATTGCGCGGTTTATGTAGGAGGAAATATCCTTTGCCGCAAGATCGTCCTGAGCTTTTCTTCCCGCTTCGGTATCGATAAGCGTGGAGATTTTCGATCTCTCATCCTCTGTAAGAGTACGGGTAGACCATGAGGTGGAAGTGATAATTTCGTTGTAAAGGGCTTCGCCGAGAAGCTCCAGTGCTTTGGCGGTATCCGCGTCTACAATGGTCTTTAAAAGATTGAGAGCACGGTTTGCGTGCCACTGGATCCAGCCGATGCTGAGAGCGCCGTTGTCATCGGGAGAAACGGATGAATAGTTTCCTTCATTTTGACGAATTACCTCGGATGCCGCCTTGATAATATCGTCAAGGGTAACTATAGGTTTTTCCGTTTCCTCTGCCGACATTTCTCCGGCAAAAACCGCCGTAGGGGGAACCAAGGTGAATAATATAATAAATGTAAGTAATAAGCATAAAAGTTTCTTTGCCATGCCGTATCTCCTTTCGATCGAAAGAAACAATATTCCATATTAATCTACATTATTATACCATTGCAAGGGGCACAGTGTCAATAGCGCGGGGAAAGGTAAAAAATGGAAGTGGACAGAAAAGTTTGAGAATAATAAAAAAAATGTTGACAAACGGGCAGGGGAGTGCTATAATATCACTACCTCTGATTGAGGGTTCTTTTTTTGTGCCCTTCAAAAAGGCTCAGAAACGCCCCGGAGGAAGGTGCTGGCGACCTTGTCGCCAAATTCACGGACGGATGTCCGAATACACAGGAGGTACCGAACAATGAGAGTAAAGATCACTCTCGCATGCAGCGAATGCAAGCAGCGGAATTATGACACTAAGAAAAACAAGAAAAATGATCCCGACAGACTTGAGATGAACAAGTACTGCCGCTTCTGCCGCAAGCACACAATGCATAAGGAAACAAAGTAAAGGAGAGAAACAAATGGCTGAAAAAGAAAAGACCTCAAAGGTGAAGTCCTTTTTCTCTCGCATTTTTGCATGGTTCCGCAGCGTAAAGGCTGAGATGAAGAAGATCGTCTGGACAAGCCCCAAGGCACTTCGAGCAAATACCGTCATGGTAATCGTAGCGCTTGTTATTGCAGCTGCAGCAACCGGCGTAATTGACTTTGTATTTTCAAAGTTTATCATCATTCTCGGAATCCTTATCTGAGGAGCGATCCCAATGAGCGATATCAATGAGATGAATGCCGGCATGAGATGGTATGTAGCACATACCTACTCCGGCTATGAAAACAAGGTCAAGGCAAATCTTGAAAAGATCGTGGAAAACAGAGGTATGCAGGATCTGATCACAGATGTTCGCATCCCTATGGAATCAGTCACCGAAGGAGAGGGTGAGGAGGCAAAGACCTCCGAATCAAAGCTTCTTCCCTCATACGTGCTTATCAGAATGATAATGTGCGATGAGAGCTGGCATGTTGTAAGAAACATCCGCGGTGTAACAGGCTTCGTAGGCCCCGGATCCAAGCCCGTCCCCCTCACCGACGAAGAGGTTGAGTATCTTCTCGGCGGTGCACCTGAAGCTGCAGACGAGGCATTCGCTATCGGCGATATGGTCACCATTGCAGAAGGCATTTTTGCCGGATATTCAGGAAAGCTGGCAGAGATCTCAGAGAACGGCGACGTAACGATCATCGTATCCGCAGTCGGCCGTGATATGCCCATCAAGGCAAGCATCAAGGAGATCAAGCGTCTGGCAGAATGATCCCGAAAGGGAAAGGCGGTGCCACTTCACGGCACGTAACGTGGGAGGGAGAAAATTTTTTGAGTCTCCCGTCTAAACCACATATGGAGGTAAATTAATTATGGCAAAGAAAATTATCGGCTATATTAAGCTTCAGCTTCCCGCAGGTAAGGCAACTCCCCAGCCTCCTGTAGGTCCTGCACTCGGTGCATACGGTGTAGCCATCCCTAACTTTACTAAAGAGTTCAACGAAAGAACAAAGAACGATATCGGTCTCATCATCCCTGTAGTTATCACAGTATATGCTGACCGTTCCTTCTCCTTCATCACAAAGACTCCTCCTGCAGCAGTTCTTATCAAGAAGGCAGCAGGTATCGAGAGCGGTTCCGGCAAGCCTAACCGTGACAAGGTAGCTAAGCTCACCAAGGATCAGGTTAAGCAGATCGCTGAAACAAAGATGCCCGACCTTAACGCAGGTAGCCTTGAGGCTGCTATGAGCATGGTCGCAGGTACAGCACGCTCCATGGGCGTAACAGTTGAGGAATAAGGAGGGCTTTAGAAATGTTTAAGGGTAAGAAATATAAGCAGAGCGCAGAGCTCATCGATAAGTCCAAGGCATACGATCCCGCTGAGGCTATCAAGCTCGTTTGCGATACTTCCAAAGCAAAGTTCGATGAAACGATCGAGCTTCACGTTCGTCTCGGTGTAGACTCCCGTCACGCTGACCAGCAGGTTCGTGGTGCGGTAGTACTTCCCAACGGTACAGGTAAGACTGTTCGTACTCTCGTATTCGCTAAGGGCGACAAGGCAGAGGCTGCAAGAGCTGCAGGCGCTGACTACGTAGGCGAGATGGATATGGTTGAGAAGATCATGAAGGAAAACTGGTTCGAGTTCGACGTTGTTATCGCATCTCCCGATATGATGGCAACAATCGGTCGTCTCGGTAAGATCCTCGGTCCTAAGGGACTTATGCCTAACCCCAAGGCAGGTACTGTAACTCCCGACGTTGCAAGAGCAGTTAACGAGGCTAAGGCAGGTAAGATCGAGTACCGTCTTGATAAGACAAACATCATCCACTGCCCCATCGGTAAGGCTTCCTTCGGCGGCGAAAAGCTCGAGGAGAACTTCAACACACTTATGGCTGCTATCATCAAGGCTCGTCCTGCAGCAGCTAAGGGTCAGTACATCAAGAGCTGCACCATTGCTTCCACAATGGGCCCCGGAATCAAGATCAACGCTTCCAAGATCGGCTAATAGCTTTTGATAACAAAACGAATGAAAACCCCGTCACAATGTGACGGGGTTTTTTAGTAGCGATTAAACGGTTCCTATGAATTTAAGAACGCAGAGGATGATGCCGATAAGGCCGTAGATCTCCATTACTGTTCCAAGAATGGAGAAAATGATTCCGATAACGGGAATACCTGCAAGAATTCCGATAAGGAATCCGATAACTGCGCAGATAACCACGAAGATGATAAGCTGAATAATGAAGGAAACAAGGTCTCCCTTCTTGATCTTAAAGGGTGTGGGCCAAAGCTTTTTGAGAGATTTCATAATATGTACTCCTTTCGCAAATTTACAGAAACATTATATCACTTTTTGAAAAAAAGTAAATCGGTAAAGTGAAAAATTAATAAATATTGCAAAAGAGCATATCATCTGCAAAGCACGTATCAACGAAAAAGCGACAAAACGGTGTATAAGTGGGGGTAAGAACCACCAAAAGTATTGTAGCTGCACTGTTCGATAAACCCGAATTTGTCAAATACTGATGATCTCTCTTATTTTTTGAGCATAATCGTTGCCGTGGTTTATGGAAAATCAGCCGTGGATATTCACAACGCCTTGCCAAAAAGTACACTGCAAGTTTTGGCAAGGCGTTGTGAATATC
>SVTD01000086.1 GCA_015063955.1 Oscillospiraceae bacterium
GCACGTGAGCGGCTGCCTGTGATTATAATGCGTTGCCAAACCTCGAAACCCCTTTAGGGGTAAGGCCAGTACTTATCCCCTTTTAGGGGTGGAGCAAACCACCGGTTGAACCGGTGGTTTTGATTTCAAGAGTCGCATTGAGTTGCTTACTGCAACGATGCAAACACCAACGTCTGCCACGATGGCGGCCCACATACCTACGACATTGAGGGTGGCAAGAATGAGAACCAGTATCTTTACAGTAAGGGAAAGAACGATGTTTACCTTAACCGTACGGGCAGTTCTTTTGGAGAGGCGGACGGCATAGGGTATCTTCGAAAGATCGGTGCTCATAAGCACCACGTCAGCCGCCTCTATGGCGGCACCGCTGCCCAGCGCTCCCATAGCAACGCCTACGTCTGCACGGGCAAGGGAGGGGGAGTCGTTGATTCCGTCGCCAACGTACATAAGGGTGCCTTCCTTTGAAAGCTCCTCGATCTTTGCAAATTTATCCTCGGGCATAAGCTCAGCCTCGATGCTGTCGATACCTACCGCATGGCCAACCTTTTTTGCGGTTTCCCTATTGTCGCCGGTGAGCATTACCGTTTTCTTTACCCCAAGCCTTTTCAGGTTTGCAAGAGAGGCTCGCGCGTCGCTCTTCAGCTTATCTTCAAAATAGACTATGCCCTTTCTTTCACCGTCAACGTATACCTCAACGGCAGTTCTGTCGGTCTTGTTTTCGGGGCGGATCACCTTTACCTCCCGTCCGTCGGAAAGGGTCGCCGTAACGCCGACACCGGAAAGCTCACATACGCTTTTTGCGGTGTATTTTTTCTCGGATGCTGCCACGATCGCCCTTGCGATGGGATGAGATGAGTTTTCCTCAGCCGCCGCCGCAAGGGATAAAAGCTCGTCGCCCTCGCCCTCGGTCTCAACCGAAACGACGGAAAGCTCGCCTGCTGTAAGGGTTCCCGTTTTGTCAAAGGCGGCGCATTCCACCTTTGCAAGGGTATCGATAAAGCTTGAGCCCTTTATGAGAACTGCGTTTTTGGATGCGTTTCCAAGGCCGCAGAAATATCCGAGAGGAACGGAAATGACCAGAGCGCAGGGACAGGAGATAACGAGCATCGTCAGCGCTCTGCGGCTCCATTCGGGGAAAGCCTCAAGGTAAGTCTGTGCTCCGAAAAGCTGAAGCATAAGAGGAACGAGAAAAGCAAGAATCGCCGCAAGAAGGGCAACGAGAGGGGTGTAGACCTTTGCAAATCTGGTGATAAACGCCTCGGATTTCGTTTTTCTCTCGCTTGCAGTCTCGGTCAGAGCAAGGATCCGACCCGCGGCGCTGTTATCCGTTGTAGCAACAACTCTCGCCTCTATAAGGCCGCTTTTATTGATGCAGCCCGAGTAAAGAGTATCGCCGATGGTGGCATCCCTCGGTACGCTCTCGCCCGTAACGGGAGAGGTGTCAACGCTGGTTTCTCCTTCAATGACGGTGCAGTCAACGGGGATACGCTCACCTGCCTTGATGCGGATAATATCACCTATTCCAAGCTCCGTTGGGTGAACGGTCCTTTCGCTGTCTCCCTCAACGAGATTTGCAAAATCGGGGCAGAGGGCGCCGAGGGCGCTGATGGCTCTTCTTGAGCGTCCCACCGCGATGGACTGAAAAAGCTCGCCAACCTGATAAAGTATCATAACGGCGGCGCATTCCGCATATTCCCCGAGACAAACGGCACCAACGGCGGCGATGGTCATAAGAGTGTTTTCATCAAAGAAATTGCCGCTCCAGATTCCCCGTATGGCACGGGTGACGCACATCACTCCCGCCGCCACTCCTGCAGCGATGAAGCTCAGAGAGGAGAGCAGCTCAAGCTCTGAAAATGAGAAAATAATGCCGAGGAGAGCAAAGAAAGCGCCTATAATAATCGAAAGCAGGCGTTTTCTTTGCCCCTTGTTAAGCTTTGTCTTTTTCTTCATAGGGACGGTCAGATCTCCTCGATCTCGCAGTCGGGTTCGATCTTGCGTACAGCCTTCTGCGCCTGCTTCATGATCTTTTTGAAATCTGCTTCATCAGCCTCGATGGTGAGCTTGAGAACGAGAAAATCTATTCTTGCCATCTTAACTCCGTCAATTGCGGCGATAAGGTCCTGCATCTTGCCTGCACAAACGGGGCAGTCTACCTCTGAAAGTCTGAATGTTTTGATCATGGTTGTATCTCCTTTTATAAATGGAAAATGAATAATGAATAATGAAAAATTAAGGTATATTTCCGCTTAGGCGGAAATGAATTTTAATTGAATTGAAATCTGTAGTGGAGGGGCTTGCTCCTCCACTACAAGAGTTATATTTGCGGTATATATTGAGTTAGTCTGAAAACCTTTCAAAAAGCGTTTTTAGTTCGCTTTCATCGTAGATCTCGCCGCTACTTATGAATTTTTCTATCTCAACGTTGCCGTCTGCGAAAAACTCAACCTCTAAACGTTCTCCGGGAACGGCAATCTCAACCATAATTGCATCTCTTACTTTGTTGAGCTTATAATAAATTTTCTTTGCTTCAAGCAAATTTAAAAATTCAAGCAATTTTCCGCTCATAAATTAAATCCCTTTATTAAAGTTTTTTGAGAGTGCAGAGAACTTTTTTTCAAAAAAGTTCTTTGCATCCTTTCTTCTCTATTCACTCATTTATATGATCCGTGCCGCATTCTATTATCTGGCGGACGTGATCGTCGGCAAGGCAGTAGTAGACGGTCTTGCCCTCGCGGCGGTAGCGGACGAGGCGAGCGCCCTTTAATATTCTAAGCTGATGGGATACGGCAGACTGGGAAACTCCCAGAAGCTCTGCCATATGCTGAACACACATCTCACCCTCAAAAAGAATATAAAGAAGCTTTATTCTCGTTGTATCGCCGAAGATCTTGTAGAGCTCGGCGAGGTCGTATAGCATTTCGTCATCGGGGAGGGCTGCCTTAACGCCCTCAAAATCGTCAAGATGCTGTTCTGACATATATTCCTCCAAACATATGAATAACTGTTCATACGTTTATTTTATTCCAAAAATACAGCTTTGTCAATAGGGAAATGCGTTTTTTTCTTGTAAAAGCGGCGCGATAATGGTATAATTAATCTTAGATTGAAGCTTTCGGAGGAAAATATGACAAGAAACGAAGCTGAAAAGAGAATTTCCGAGCTAAGAAAGGCAATTGCCTATCATTCGGAGCTTTATTATAATAACGATGCTCCCGAGATCTCCGATTACGAATACGATATGATGTATAAGGAGCTTTTGGAGCTTGAGGCACAATATCCTGAGCTTGACCGAGAAGCTTCCCCTACCCATAGAGTCGGTGGAACGGCCAGCGATAAGTTCAAAAAAGTTAGGCATCCCGTTAAAATGGGATCACTGTCTGACGTTTTCTCCTTTGAGGAAATTTCTGCATTTGTAGAAAAAGTCAAATCGGCGCTTGCCGAAATTGGCGAGAAAAAGGTCGAATTTACGGTAGAGCCGAAGATCGACGGTCTTTCTGTGGGTCTTACCTACGAAAACGGAGCATTTTCGCTTGGTGCAACACGTGGCGGCGGCGAGGAAGGTGAGGACGTGACTGCAAACCTCCTTACCGTTAAGTCTATTCCAAAGGCGATTCCCGATAGCCTTTCCATAACCGTTCGCGGTGAGGTGTATATGCCGAAATCTGAGTTTGAGCGCTTAAACCTCGAAAAGGAGGAGGCGGGAGAAAAGCTCTGGGCAAATCCCCGTAATGCTGCGGCAGGCTCTCTCAGACAGCTTGATTCTGCGATAACCGCCAAGCGCGGCCTTGACATTTTCGTTTTTAATCACCAGATAGGCGATCTGTGGGCTGACGGAAGAGCTCCCGAAACTCATTCCGAAACTATCTCTCGAATGGGCGAGCTTGGCTTTCACGTTATCGATCTTCTTGCCGTTACCGACGATACGGAGAAGATACTTGAGGCGGTAAGAGCACTGGGTGAGGCAAGAGAGTCACTTCCCAACGATATTGACGGAGCAGTTATCAAGGTAAACTCCCTCCGTCAGCGCGAGCTGCTCGGTGAAACAACGAATACACCTAAGTGGGCGATAGCCTATAAATATCCCCCCGAGGAAAAGGAAACTAAGCTTCTGGATATAACGGTGCAGGTTGGAAGAACCGGCGTGCTTACACCCACTGCTGAGCTTTCCCCCGTCCGTCTTGCAGGCACAAGCGTTTCAAGGGCAACTCTTCACAATATCGATATTATCAGACAGAGAGATATACGCATCGGTGATACCGTAGTTGTCAGAAAAGCGGGAGATATTATCCCTGAGGTCGTTCGCTCCGTATCCGAAAAGCGTGACGGAACTGAGGTTCCCTTCAGCTTCCCCGAATGCTGTCCCTCCTGCGGAGGAAAGCTTGTTTTTGATGCACAGGGAGATGACGGTGAGATCCGCGAGGAGGGCGCAATCCGCTGTATCAATGCGGCGTGTCCCGCACAGCTTGAAAGACGTATCACCCATTTTGCATCAAAGCCTACCATGGCAATTGACGGTATGGGTCCCCGCACCGTAAAGCTTCTTTTAGAGGCAGGTATCATTTCAGACGTTGCGGATATATACAGTATAAAAAAGGAAGAGGTTGCAGATCTCCCCGGAATGGGCGAGCTTTCGGCTGATAATCTCCTGTCGGCGATTGAGCGTTCAAAGACGAGGGGAGCGGCAAAGCTTCTCTTTGCTCTCGGCGTTCGTCATATTGGAGAGGCCGCAAGCGAAGCGATTGCAAGAAGCTTTGGCGGTATCCTTCCCATGTTTGATGCAACGGAGGAGGATTTTTTAAGGGTTGAGGACGTTGGAGAAATAATGGCAAAGACTCTCTGTGAGTTCTTCGCCCTCCCCGAAACGAGAGCCCTCATTGAACGTCTTGCAGACAGCGGCGTAGCTCTTGAAGAGGAAAAGGTTGAGATCGAAACCACACTTGAGGGAAAGACCTTCGTTCTGACGGGAACCCTCACGTCATTCACCCGCTCCGAGGCAACTGAAAGGCTTAAAGCAAAGGGAGCCAAGGTTGCGGGTAGCGTATCTAAAAAAACGTCCTTCGTGGTTGCGGGAGAGGCGGCAGGCTCAAAGCTTGACCGTGCCAACGAGCTTGGGATCCCCGTGCTCACAGAGGAGCAGCTCAAAGAAATACTTGATAATTAAGAGGTAAAAAATGAAAAAGATTTCAATAATCGCATTGATCCTGGCAGCACTTATGCTTTTTGCATCCTGCGGCAAGGATACGGAGAAGAATGAAGAGACTACTGCTCCCGAAACAGAGGAGCTGAAGATTATTACCGTAGACTTTGAAAAGGTAAGAGTCGTGGATTATGCCTTTGCTTATGAAAACGGAGAAAAGGTAGCCCTTGCAAACGGCAAGAAGGCCATTGAAAGCTCAAAGCCCTCTGTAGCAACGGTAGACAGCGAAGGAAACGTGGTTCCCCACGGGGTGGGAGTGACCCTTGTGGCGTATGAAAATGACAAAAGTGCCGAGGCGGTAGCCATCTGCGTGCTTCCAGACGGAGTCAAGCCTGACCGTGCAAGCGGCGGAAGCGCCGAGCTTGTCATGGTGGGAGAAACGTATATGCATACCGCACCCGTTGGCGAGGTTGAATACACCTCCTCAGACGAAAGCGTGGTAGACGTAAGCGAAGCACCGAAGCTTGCCTTTGTTAAAAGCGGCTATGCCTGCGTGACCTGCTCGTCAGTCAGTCGTCCCTTCACCTACAGCTTTGTAGTATACGACAGAACGGTAGAGAAATAAAAAATGAAAAATTTTGGTTGAAATCTCGCCTTCGGGCGAGATTTCTTCTTTTTGGTGCCTTCAGGCGTGGAAATAAACCCCCCGTTCTACGGGGGGCAAAGAAGAGCGGAGCAGAAATAAAACGCGCGAGCTCAAAGCAAGCGCAAGGATAGAAAAAGAAAAAATC
>SVTD01000087.1 GCA_015063955.1 Oscillospiraceae bacterium
GCAGGCTCGCAGCTAAATTGCACTTCGTGCAGCTAAATAAAATTCGCGCCTAGCTGGGCGAAGCCCAATTTAGCTCCGCAGGAATTTAGCTGACCGCAGGTCAATTTAGCTCGCGAAGCGAATTTAGCTGAAAAAAACTCCCCATAAGGGGAGTTTTTTTCACGCCCATGCCATTGTCGTAGGCTTAGGCTCGTGGATGATGCAGGGTGCGAGGCACTCGATAGCCTTGCAAAGGCCTTCGTCGATGGACATAAGGCTGTCCTCGTGCTCAATGGACATAACCTTATCGTAGCCAACGAGACGGAGGGCGGAGCAGATATCCTTCCACCACTTCTGGTCGTGGCCGTAACCAACTGCACGGAATACCCATGCTCGGTTAAGCTCATCGCCGTAGTGCTTTGTATCAAGAACACCGTTTACGGATGTATTGATATCGTCGATCTTTGTATCCTTTGCGTGGAAGTGATAGATAGCATCGCCGAGGTAGCGGATAGCTGCAACGGGGTCGATTCCCTGCCATACGAGGTGGGAGGGGTCGAAGTTTGCGCCGAGTACGGGGCCAACTGCGTTTCTGAGCTTCATAAGTGTTTCGGGGTTATATACGCAGAAGCCGGGGTGCATCTCAAATGCGATCTTTGTTACGCCATGAGCCTCAGCAAATGCTGCAGTTTCCTTCCAGTAAGGAATGAGGACCTCGTTCCACTGATAGTCGAGAACGCCGAGGAAGTCATCGGGCCACGCGCAGGTTGCCCAGTTGGGAGTCTTATCCTCGGGGGAGCCGCCGGGACAGCCGGAGAAGGTGATAACTGTGTCAACGCCAACCTTCTCAGCAAGGAGAACTGCGTTTACGAAGTCCTTATGGAAGGACTCTGCGATCTCCTTATTGGGATGAACGGGGTTTCCGTGGCAAGCGAGAGCTGCAAGCTCAATATCATACTTCTTGAAAAGGCCGAGCCACTCCGCAAGGGCTGCATCGTCTGCAAGGAGCTTTTCGGGATCGCAATGAGCCTTGCCGGGGAATCCGCCCGCGCCGATCTCAACAGCCTCAACGCCGAGAGCCTTCAGCTTTGCAAGAGTTTCATCAAGTGTGAGGTTTGCATAAAGGTTTGCAAGTACGCAAAGTTTCATAATAATTATAACCTTTCAAATAGATACACCCGTGTACCCGAAGGCACACGGGTGCTGAATTAATTATTAATTAGTTAAAATAAACAGCCTTACCTGTCTTTGCAGACTCGTAGATACCCTCAAGGATCTGAGTTACAACGTATGCCTGCTCGGGAAGAACGAGGGGCTCTGTATCGTCGATGATGCAGTGGATCCACTGGTAAGCCTCTCTCTCGTGAGGAGCGCCGCCTGCGTTTCCGGAGTAGAAGTCTACGCCGCCGACGTCAAGGTCGATGTTCTTTGTAAACATTCTGTTGTTATCAACACCGTTGATACGGAGTCCGTTTACCATATCTGCGCCGCCCTGAGTACCGCAGAGAGTTGTCTTTGCCTCTCTTACGTCAAGAGTGTTGAGCGCCCATGCAGACTCGAGAACGATTGTTGCACCGTTTTCCATTACAACGAAGCCGAATGCGGAGTCCTCAACTGTGAACTCATCGGGGTTCCAGTCGCCGCAAGCGTTAGCTGTCTGTGTCTGGTAACGGAACTTATGGTAAGTTGTACCTACACAGTACTTGGGCTTATAGTTGTTCATTGTCCAGAGAGTAAGGTCGAGAGCGTGTGTTCCGATATCGATGAGGGGACCGCCGCCCTGCTCTTCTTCCTTAAGGAATACGCCCCATGTGGGAACGAAACGACGGCGGATAGCGTGAGCCTTTGCAAAGTAGATCTCGCCGAGATCGCCGCGATCGCAGATGTCCTTAAGATAGAGAGAATCGGGTCTCTGACGGTTCTGATAACCGATGGAGAGCTTCTTGCCTGTTCTCTTTGCAGCCTCAAGCATCTTGAGAGCCTCTTCGGAGTTGATAGCCATGGGCTTCTCGCACATTACGTGCTTGCCTGCCTCGAGGGCGTCAACTGTGATGAAGCTGTGAGAGATGTTGGGAGTACAAACGTGTACTACGTCGATAGATTCATCAGCGAGGAGATCCTTATAGTTCTCATAGAACTTTGCGTCTGCAGTACCGTAAGCCTTGCACGCAGCCTCTGCTCTTTCAACGATGATATCGCAGAAAGCAACCATCTCTACCTCAGGTACAGACTTGAGACCGGGAAGGTGCTTACCGTTTGCAATACCGCCGCAACCGATGATACCAACTCTTACTTTTCCGTTTTCCATTGGGGTAATCCTCCGTGTTATATAAATTTATTATTTCCTTGTAGAAATTGCATAATTCCAACTCTATTTTATAGTAACAAATCAATGATTTCAAGGCTTTTTTGCGATTTTTTCAATATATTTTCAATATCGTTATTTCCAACAAAACATACACACCCTATTTTGTGCTTTTGACTACACTGTTATTCAGTCAATCTTCGTTTTTTCGGTATTATTTTCCCTATAATACCACCGCATTGGGTTTTCGTGGATGTATTTCATTCTTACGTCATAATCCTCACGGTCGCGGATGATATGATCAATTGAACGTGCTTGCCAAATATTTTTACCATATTCCTTATTGCAAAAACGTTTAAAGGTTGAAATAAATCGTGAAAGCTCGGAGTTTTGCCTCGTAGGGACCGGCGTCCTCGACGGTCCGTCACTAACGGCTTGCTCTTTCTTTACGTAGAGCAACAAATGTATATGATCAGGCATAATAACATAGCTTTTTACATCAATATGATTGTAAAATGCGTTCATCTGATTTATTACTCTATCTGCTGTTTTCCCATATGCAGTTAATTCTACGTTTATCTCACGCGGACCGTCGGGGACGCCGGTCCCTACGATTGACGAAAGCAATCGTTCCCTGTTCTCGGTACAGATCGTTATATAATACACACCTGTACTACTATAATCGTACTTTTTGAGTCTCGTCGTTTTTCTTTTCGGTAATTTATTATCCATATCATATCTCTTTTTCAAAAACCGCAGGGTTTCCCCTGCGGTTTTTAGATCACTTATTCAGCTTCCACTTTGTGGAAAGGATAGAGGTATGCCAGTCCTCGGGGAGGGCCTGATAATAAATCGTATAGAGAGATCCGTCGGGAAGCTCTACCGTTGCGGGGTAGCCCATATCGCGCTGACCCTCGTAGTTGATATTATCGTTAAGGATATAATCCTCCTCCCACGTTTCACCGTTATCGTAGCTTACTACTGCTCTTTCGGAGATCTGTCCCCACGTACGGCAGGAATAGCTGCAGATAACAGCGCCTGAGGAATGTACCATGAAATGAGGAGGCATTCCGTCAACGCCGATGCACTTGGGAACGCTCCACGTTTTACCCTTATCGTCGGAATAGGTTACGTATACGGAATCGGCAGGTGCGTCCTTTCTGCCGTTTACGCGGATGCCGCCGAGGATTCTGCCACCAGGAAGCTCGATCTGATGAGCCTCGTACATCTGACCGTAGTCGCAATCCTCGCCCATGGGAACCTGACCTGCATATTCCCAGGTAGCTCCGTCGTCCTTACTTGTATAGCAAACGAAATCGTTATCAAAGGCGTAATCGGGCTCGAATCTCTTGCCCATATAAACGAGAGTGCCGTCCTTACAGCGGCAGGGACCGTGAGGGGAATGAACGTTAAGTCTTACTCTTTCGCCCCATGTTACGCCGTTATCTGTGGAAAGGCTTACGTAGGAGCCCTTCTCCTCGTTATACTCCTCGTCTGTGAGAGTATGCCAGTACTTGCTCCATCCGTCCATCATTGCCTTATCGCCGGGATTGAGCCATGTCTGCTCCTGCATATGATCGAGGTAATTATCGTAATTATCGGTGTACCAGGACATAAGCATCTTGCCGCCGCCAAGGTTAAGGATGCCGGGGTCGCGGTCGTCGATCCTTGAATCGTATACTACGATGGGGGGAGTCCACGTCTTACCCTCGTTGAAGCTTATCCACATGATATTCTTTCCTGCATGGTCAACGTGGGACATACGAAGACCTGATGCTACCGCATAAAGCCAGCCGTTATCGCCCATAGCAAGAGAGGGCCAAGCGTTATACTTGAAGGGGTTATGATCGTTTGTATATCTGTGTACTATGCCGTGCTCGGCCTCGGGTCTGATTATTTTCATTTGTTCAAGCTCCATTTCGTATAAAGAATACTTGTATGCCAGTCATCGGGAAGCGCCTGATAATAAAGGGTGAGAAGCGATCCGTCGGAAAGCTCTACCGTTGCGGGGTAGCCCATATCGTGCTGCTTATCGCGGTTGATTCTCTCATCGAGAACGTAATCCTCGGACCATGTCTCACCGTTATCGTAGCTGACAACTGCGCGCTCGGACATTGTCTCCCAGTTTCTGCAGCTATAGCTGAGAATGAGAGCGCCTGAGGAATGGAACATGAAATGAGGGGGCATTCCGTCAATACCGATACACTTGGGAACCGTCCAGGTTACGCCCTTATCATCGGAATATGTAAGATAGGTGGAATCTACAGGAGCCTCGCTTCTTCCGTTAACTCGGACAGCGCCGAGAAGGCGACCGTTCGGAAGCTCGATGATATGAGGCTCATGCACCTGATTGGGAGCAAGATTTTCAAAATCGGGAACCTTACCGCAGAACTCCCAATTCTTTCCGCCGTCAGTGCTCTTCCAGCACTCAACGTCGGGGCCGTAGGGATGCTCGTAGGTCATTGTTTTACCGAGATAGTAAATAGTTCCGTCCTTTGCAACACAGGGACCGTGGGGGCTTGTTACGGGAACCCTGATGTTCTCGCTCCATGTTACACCGTAATCATCAGAGAGCTTTACAAAGCTTCCCCACTCCTCTTTTGCCTTTTCGGGAGGAAGAGTTTTCCAATAACCGCTCCAGCCGCTTATCATTGCCTTATCGGAGGGATGCATCCAATCCTGATCCTGCATATGGTCAAGGTGGTTTTCATAAACGCTTGTGAACCAGGACATGAGCATTTTGCCCTCACCGAGATACACGATACCTGTATCGCGGTCGTCGAAATTGGAATCGTTTACGATGATGGGGGCAGTCCAGCTCTCGCCGTCGTTAAAGCTTACCCACATTACGTTCTTACCGCAGGGATCAACGTGGGAAAGTCTGAGGCCTGAAGCAGTTGCATAAAGGATACCGCGGTCGTCCTTGCAAACTGTAGGCCATGCATTGTATCTGAAACAGTTATGCTCGGTAGGATATCTGTGAACTATACCGTGCTTTTTTTCGGGTTCTATGATCTTCATAAGCTTCTCCTAAGCAGTAATATATATAGTAATTTTACCATTTTTGTACCATAATGTCAATGATAAGATATATTCCCAAAACACACCTACAGAATTCATTTGCGGAATAGTACAAATTCGGGTTTGTCGGGGAGGGGACGGGGGGACGCAAAGAACTTTTTTGAAAAAAAGTTCTCTGCACTCTCAAAAAACTTTGAAAAGGGGATAAGATAAATTCGGGTTTGTCGGTATGTTTCAAACTTAAATTTGATAAGCTGAAGAAGCGATTTGCACCCAAGCCTCCCTCCGGGAGGGAGGTGGCTCGCGAAGCGAGACGGAAGGAGCACTCGACACGAACGTTATTTGCTCGCTTTATAGCGACTGCTTTCCGTTCGTTCACGCATGCTCCTTCAGTCAGCCTTGCGGCTGACAGCTCCCTCTCGGAGGGAGCCTTATTTTCGTCAGCTTAAAC
>SVTD01000011.1 GCA_015063955.1 Oscillospiraceae bacterium
TAGCAGGTCTGTTAAAAACACTCGGAGCAGATGTTCTTATCTGCGGTGGTATCGGAGGCGGTGCGCAGATGGCACTTGCCGATGCGGGTATCAAGCTCTATGGAGGTGTCAGCGGTTCTTGCGATGCAGCAGTCGAGGCGTTTCTTGCGCACAATCTCGGCTATAATCCTAACGTCAAGTGCGACCACCACGATCACGAGCACGCAGGCGGTGCTCACAGCTGTGGCAGCCACGGTTGCGGCACGCACAACTGCGGCGGTCATAGTGGCCATTAAATAAACAAGTCGTCAAGACAATGCACAATTGCTACTTTCGGTAGTTCATTGTATCAACGAGTGTGTTATTACACAGAACGAAGGGGCTGTCGCAAGTTGGATAAAATCCGACTTGCGACAGCCCCTTTTTCTTTTTCTCTCAAAATTACTACCCTACCCTAAAGACACACTGCCTACCCCAATTTGACCCCATTTAGATAATAAACATGAGGTGTGGCGATATGAAATAATTAATATGTTTATCACTAAAAAATGGTACATTTGTACGGCGACGACACAAAAATCACGGCTTCTGCATCCTTCTCAACAGCCCGAGGTCAGTTTGTCAAAAAAATTCATTTGCTGTCCCTCAGATCCAGGACCTTGGGTTTTTGGAGGATCATCACGAGAATGGGGATCAATATGATCTGAATGATGATTCCGGGGATCGCATTGGTGAATGCTCCGGTTATGAAGGCAGTAAAGGTAAAGGCGGTGCCCTTCAATCCCATAAAAACAAACATTGCAGCGCCCCAGACCAGTCTTCCCGCTATCATTGCAGTAAGCAACGATACGTAAATATATGCTTTTTTACGGGGCAGGAGCTTATGCATCAAGCCTGAAACTGCACCGTAGGCGCAAAGCTCAAAGGCCATGCACACAGCTTTGGGAAAAAGAGGGGGCATACCGAGCGTGAGAGAGCGAAGCAAGGGAGCAACAAATCCCACGGCAAGTCCCCAGGGCCATCCGCATATAAAGCCGCAAAGCAGTACCGGAATATGCAACGGGCAAAGCATGGAGCCGATCTCGGGTATTTGCCCTGTCAAAAACGGCATCACGTATGCAAGCGCCAAAAAAAGTGCGGCAAGAACGAGCTTCAATAAGCTGTTATGCTTTTTCATCATTTGATTCCTTTCATAAAGCAAAAAAGTGCCACTATCCCTACAGAGATAATGACACCTTCATAGCATCGTTGATTTTTTTATAGGTCACGGGGAGGCTTCTGCCTCTGTGCTGCTCTTCAGAACAGCAGGGATATTATACCATAAACGATAATATTTTTCAAGTACTTTTCATACGAATAATGCTATCTAATTTCGAGATGGCATCAGCGATCAGAGCGCCCGTATTCAGATCCGGAACGCCGGCGATCAGGTTTTCACACTTATTCATAGGTATAAGGATACGTACTGCATCTGCTCTGGAAATTGCCAGTGCCATCTTTTCCGTTACCTCTCCAAGGAGAGAATCGGCAATAACTATACCGATCGGACCTATGATAACGTCTGCCTTACGGCAGGCAACTACGACGGGATTCTCTCCCGAGGCTGCGTTTTTTGCTCCGGCCTTCAGCATCGCCGCTGCAGCCACTGCATTGGTTCCGATGGCAGTAAGGCTTATATTTTGAAACCGCGCAGTTATTTCTTTAACGAGCTGAGCACCAAGCTGTCCGCCCTGTCCGTCAACAATTATTATATTCATAATCCACCTCATTAATAAGCTGGCTTGATTATACCACATAACGGGACAATAGTCTACATTTCTGCCCAAATTCCGTATGACTGTAAGGCAGAAGCTTTTCCTCAATTACTAACTCCGTGTAACAGGTATCCGCTTCCTTCCGAAATAAAGGTTTGACAGAAACGGAGAATGGACCTATAATATATACATCAATACAGCGGAGATGAAAATGAATAACATTATTGAAATAAAAGATTTCCTTGCCCCTGAGCTTGACGTATATGCCCGCCTCACCGAGGTTCAGCTCCTGAATCGGGAATTTCCCGAAAAGGGCTTGTTTATTGCAGAAAGCCCCAAGGTCATTGAGCGGGCGCTTGATGCAGGCTACGAGCCGGTATCCTGCCTTATGGAAAAAAAGCATATCGACGGCGAGAGAAGAGATATTCTGAAAAGGATAGGCGACGTTCCCGTTTATACGGCGGAGTTTGAGATCCTCACCGCTCTGACGGGCTTTAAGCTTACACGCGGCATGCTCTGCGCCATGAAGCGAAAGAAGCTTCCCTCCGTTGAGGAGATATGCAAAAACAAAACGAGGATCGTAATTCTCGACCGCGTTATGAACCCCACAAACGTGGGCGCCATAATCCGCTCTGCGGCAGCGCTTGGAATGGATGCCGTTCTTCTTACGGAGGGATCTTCAGATCCTCTGTACAGACGGGCGGCGCGAGTAAGCATGGGTACAGTATTCCAGATAGACTGGACGTTCCTTTGCGGCGACCGCCTTGACAGAATAAAAAACCTCGGCTTCAAGACCGTTGCTATGGCGCTGAAGGATGATTCCCTTTCCATCGCCGACCCGAGGATTCTTCGCGAGGAGCGCCTTGCAATTATAATGGGAACCGAGGGTGACGGGCTTTCGGACGAAACCATCGAAGGCTGCGACTATACCGTGAAGATCCCCATGTATCACGGGGTTGACTCCCTGAACGTTGCCGCCGCCAGCGCCGTGGCCTTCTATCAGCTTGGAAATCAGCAAAAATTATAATTATTATGCTCAAAAAGGAGCCGTGATCCAACGGTCAAGGCTCCTTTCGGCTTTATAGGCAAATGTAAAATATGCACCTTCGATCAGGGTTTTTCGGCAATAGCCAAATATCGTTCGGAGTGATAAAGGATGCCCTCTTTTCAAAGGTATTTTCATATTGATCAAAAAGAAATTCAGAAAAAAGGCAGTTAATTACTGCAGGGTATGTTATAATAAACTCACAAAAATGAAAAAGGAGCAGCAGGAAATGTCAGAAAAGATATGGGATATTGAGAACGACCACATAGCCTGGTCTGTGAAGGACGGGCAATGCCATTTTGACGATATTGAAATGAGCGGGCTTTACACGGATCTTATAGTAAAGTACGGCATTTGTGAGGACGGAACGCTTTTTCTCTCGCGCCACTGCTTTTTTCCGACGCTGAGAACTATCCCCAACAACACCCACGCCACCTACAACGTTCTTTTTGAGGAAAGCGGTCTTCCCTGCATCCTTACAGACGGTGAAAAAATCAAAGAAAGACCGATAAAATTCACCTTTGACGGAATCCTTGCTGTGGACTGTTCTGCAGACTGCGGACTATTAACGAAGCATCAGCTTTTCCCCTCGACCGATCTCGGCTTCTGCCTTGAGATAGTTACCCTCAGGGCGCAAAAAGACGTTACTCTTGAACCTTCTTCTCCCCGTGACACGGTTTATTCCTACGGCCGCGGAACAAAGGGTGTGTACGTTGCAAAGGTCCATCATAGCTTTCCTGACAAGATCACCCTAAAGGAAGGGGAAAGCTTTCAGTATGCCATATGGCTATACTGCGACGTTGGACTTTGCGATTCCGTGATACCCGACTTCGCGGCAGAGCTTGAAAAGAGACGGGAAAGGATCGCCTCTCTTTGCGACGGCGCTCTGGTACTGAAAAGCTCCCACCCGGAGCTTGACGTTTTGACAAGACTTTCAAAGCTGAGAGCTGCAGAAAGCATTTTTGATACCTTAGGCGGTAAATTCCACAGCCCCGGCGGCTACTCATACTATGCGGCAATATGGTGTAACGACCAGATAGAATATTCAGGTCCCCATTTTGCAATGACGGGCGACGAAACTGCCATCGAGGCCGCCCTCAACGCTTACCGAGCATATATGCCCTTTATGGCCAGTAATTACTACCGTCTCCCATCCTCCATCATAGCCGAGGGCTACGACATCTGGGAGGGCGCGGGAGACCGCGGAGACGGAGCTATGTATCTTTACGGTGCTTCTCTTTTCTGCCTTCTTCTCGGCGACGAGAAGGTAGCACGGGAGCTTTACCCCGCAATACAGTGGTGCGCAGAATACTGCGAAAAAAACAAGACTGAGGACGGGGTCATTTACTCCCACTGCGACGAGCTTGAGGGCAGATTTCCCACAGACAACCGCGCAAATCTCTCCACCTCCAGCCTTTGCTACGGTGGCCTCAGGCTTGCCTCAAGGCTTGCCCTTTCCCTTGGAGATGAGGACACTGCAAAGCTTTACACCTCTCGTGCAGACGAGCTTGAAGAGGCTATCGAAGCTTACTTCGGAGCCTGTCTTCACGGCTTTGAGACATACAGATATTCAAAGGGCTTTGATACTCTTCGCGCCTGGATATGCCTGCCCCTTTGCATGGGCATAAAAACGAGAGCCGAGGGAACGCTTAACGCCATGCTCTCTCCTTATCTCTGGACTGAGGAGGGTATGCTCACCTGCGAAAAATCCGAGGAAAATACAAGCGACACCATCTGGGACCGCTCTACCCTTTACGGAATGAAATGTGCATACATTATGGGAAAGGGCGACAAAATGAATGATCCCCTTCTCAGATACTGCAAAAAGCGCCTGCTTTGCGACAGAGTCCCCTACGCTGTGGAGGCATACCCCGAAGGGGGAAAGCGCCATCTTTCCGGAGAGAGCGCACTTTTTGTAAGAATAGTTTCCGAGGGAATCTTCGGCATCGTTCCCGAAAGCCTGACCTCCTTCTCCTTTGACCCCGGCAACTGCGGAGGTCTTTCAGACGTTACACTTTCCAAAATACACATCTGCGGCGCAGTTTTTGATATTTCCGTAAATAACGGAAGCTGGCAGGTATACAAAAACGGAGAGCTGATCAATTCGGGAATCGCCGACGGCAGGAGAGTTATTGTTGAATAATTAGCTTTAAATAAAATGAAGGGATCCGCTACGGCGGATCCCTTCATTTTATTTGTATTCGGAATCATTCGTCATTGGGTAGGCTTTTCAAAAACTTCAGTGCCATTGGGAGTGATACTGCGGATGAGACAAAATATGCCAGAGGCTGGGACACCTCGATACCTCTCACTCCGAAAAGCTGCGGGAGGATAAGGCACAGGGGGATAAATATAAGTCCGCTCTGGAGGCAGGAAAGGATCAGCGCAGGCAAGCTTTTGCCGATGCTCTGGAAAAGCATGGTCGCCACCACGGAAACGGGCAGAAACAGAAGGAACACGCACATTATCCGCAGCGCCTCGCTTCCGATACCGATAACCTCCGCTTCCCTTCTGAAAAGGGAGATTATCTGAGGAGCAGCCCCGAAGCAGACGGCTGAGATAAGACCGATAAACGCCGAGCCGAACAGCAGTGTAAACCACGTTCCCTTCTTCACTCTTGAATATTTCCCTGCTCCGTAATTGAAGGCTGCAACGGGCTGGAAGCCCTGTCCGATGCCAAGACCTACGCTGAAGATAAGGCTGGACGTCCTTCCGACGTAGCCCATGGCAGCAATTGCCGCATCACCGAAGAGCTTCGCCTGAGAATTCAGCACCATGGTCGATACGCTGTTGAGTCCCTGCCTTGCAAGGCTGGGAAGACCGGTCAGGATAATATTCCAAAGCGTGCCCGCCTCCCTTGAAATAAAGCGAAACGATATGGTGCTCTGGGTTTTTCTGAAAAGAAATACCGATAAAAGAATACCGAAGGATATGTACTGGGAAAGCGCCGTTGCCAGTCCCGCGCCGCTGATGCCCATATCAAGGGCAAAGATAAACAGAGGGTCCATGGCCATATTAAGTATTCCGCCCGTGGTAAGTCCTATCATTGCAAGGGCAGCCTTGCCCTCGTAGCGGAGGATGTTGTTCAGAACACAGCTTGCAGTCATTGCGGGAGCGGCAATGAGTATCCATCTTCCGTATGCCATTGCATAGGGCAGGATGGTATCCGTGCTTCCCAGCAGACGCATAAGAGGCTCGAGCAAAATAAGACCTGCACTCATAATCAAAAGTCCGCAAAGGATGGCATAGAAAAAGCCGGTGGATGCATAGCGGCTTGCCTTATCGGTCTGCTTTGCGCCAAGCAGGCGGCTGATGTGGCTTCCCGCACCGTGACCGAACATAAATCCGAATGCCTGCAGAATGGACATAATGCCGAAAACGATGCTTGTGGCACCGCCGGCGCTGAGGGACACCTGACTGACAAAATAAGAGTCTGCCATATTGTAAATATTCGTTATCAGCATACTGACGGTGGTTGGTATGCCGAGAGCAATTATCAGCCGTGCCACGGGGGTCTCTGTCATTCTCTTGTACTGGCTTTCTGCACTTATGCTTTTGCTTTGGTTCATCGTTTTTCTTCTTTCAAGCTTTTTCTGAGTTCTTCGATCACATTTTGTTAGATCATTATACCACTTTTTTGTGAACAATTCTACCGTATCCCCTTCTTTCGAAAACAGGCAGAAAGTAAAAAAAAATAAAAAAATATCAAGTTTTTTCAAAAAACTCCGAATCGGGAAAAACTCACGCCGATAAATAGGCAGAAAGCAAAGAAGGAGGCACGCAAATATGAAATATTTCAGAGTAAGAGCAAAGTGCGGTCACGTTGGAGGAAGAAAAAGCTATATTGACATCGATTTCTACACGGTTGCAGACAACGGACAGGAAGCGGCAAGGCTCGTCAGAATGGCACCCCGGGTAAAGCATCATCACAAGGATGCCATCCGCTTCGTTGAAGAGATAAGCCCTGAGGAATACCTCAAGGGTCGGGCAGAATACACCAAGGATCCGTTTGTCCGATGCAAGAACAAGCAGCAGCAGGAAAAGGTTATGCACCTTATTCTCCCAAGGATCATGAAAGAGGATCCCTGCAAGGGCCTAAAACTTGCGGCAAAAAAAGGATCAAACCCAAAACGCTCGCTGAAATTCGGATATCTGAAAAATAAAAAACTGTCCCTTGCAGGATACGTCCGTATGATGGATCTTGATTATGCTCTTTAGGGAGGTGCCAAACTGTGAACCGACTGATACAGATCTTTACAGCTTTATCCATAGGCTTCAGTGCAGGACTTTGCGCTTTTGAGAACACCCACACAAGGTACGCCGAAAGCTCTGTTATCCCGCAAAACACAGACGGAACATTTCCTGAGGAGCTTGACCTGCACGTATTGCTGCTCGCTTTTTCCTCATTCATCAGTAAGCTTTTTTGCCAAAAATCAGACAAAAGCACGGCAAAAACTTGAAAAAAATCACAAAAAATGTTATCATAGATATCTGTACGAGGAGCAGTGTGCGCTCATTTTCGGCGGGTAATGTAACTCAGAGAGCAAGCTTTGCCGTATTTACAGACTTCAAAGAATATACCCTGCCTTAGAAGGAGAACTTTATGAACATACTTGTGACGTCCCTTAGCCTATACCTCGAAGGCCGTGAGGAACAGGATTACATCCTGAAAAAGGACAACACAGAATACCGCGTTTCGGGCTCGCAGACAAACGAGCCCGTTCCGAAGGCCCTCAGCCTATATCTCAGGGATAAGGGACAGGGCCTTGACAGGATCATCGTAGTATGCACTCCTGCAACGCTTATGGAAAGAGCTGACAAAAAGTCCGATCTTTCAAGATTTAATGACGCGATAGATGCCTTTTTCAAAAAGGAGAAGCTCCCCTCCCCCGAGCTTATAAGCCTTTGTCTTGAAGACCTCTCGGATTCTGAAAAAATATTTGCCACAGGTATGGAGATCGCCGATATTATGAGCAGCGCCGACGACCCTTGCGTTTTCGTAGATTCCACAGGCGGCTTCAGAGATGCGATGATGCTCATTATTTCCACGATGCAGCTAATAAAGGAGCGAAGCATCTGCATCAGCGACGTGCTCTACACAGTTTATGACAGAAATCTGCCCCCTCCCCACAGGATAATCAGCCGCAAGGATGCCTACAGCGTTTACGACCTGGTTTCCGGAATGGATGAGCTGAGCGCATACGGAGATCCTTCAAAGCTTATTCAATACTTCCGCGATCGGGAAATGCCTGAATCTTCCCAAAGGATCCTTGAGGCGCTGAAGAGCGTGTACACGGAAATGCAGCTTAACCGTGTAGAGCAAAGCCGCGACGCTCTTATCCGCCTTTTTGAGCTTCTCGATACGTACGAGCCCTGCAGCGCCACCTTTGACCGTGTTGTTGAGCTTGCCAGAAGCAAGTACAGCGGCTTCTCGGGACAGCTCTCCTCCGTTGAATATATCAAATGGTATTACAGCCACGGCTACGTCTCCCAGACGCTTTCCTTTTATTACGAAATACTCCCCGATATCCTGCTTGAAAACAGGATCATTTACGCCTCCGGGGATATCATACAAAGATACCTCAAAAAAAGCCGCACTCTCGTTTCGGGCAGGGGCTGGAATCACTATTTTATAAATACCTTTTTCAAGGAGGTATACAATCCCGGCAAGCTGAGGGCAAGGGCCGCCAGAGAGGAGCTGGAAAGGCTTTCAAACAACGATACCGCAAACGTTTCAAAAACGGGAAGCAGACTTCTTACCGTTATCTCCTTTATCCTTGCGGCAAAAAACGACCGCCGTCTCCTCACCTCCCCTCCCGTGCAATATCGGATGTTTCTTGAAGAAATGCAAAAAAACGATATCCCCTTTCTCGCAACGGAGGAGGAGCTTCTGAACATCAAAAACGAAAAGAAATTCTTTAATCTGCTCAAAAGCAACGAAAGCACGGTCTGCCTGCTCTACGATATTGACCAGCCGGAGGATATCGGTTCTGCCGAGGCTCTTTCAGAGATCATAGTTTCCTCCGTAGATAACGAAAATATCTGTATGGATCCCTCAGTCAGCCGTGAGCTCCTGCAAAAGCTTCTTTGCAAGTATTTCTATCTGAAATCCCAGCGAAACAGCGTGCTCCACGTCGGCAACCAAAGCGATGCCCCCGAGGTTCTGGTGAAAAGCCTCGGAGAGGCCATCGAGCTTTTGGACCGTGTTCTCGAAAGCAGATCTCAGCCATAAAAAGGAGCGGCGCTCCGAACGATCGAAAGGATAATAAGCATATAGAATGAAAAAATTTATTACTACCATAACCCTCCAATCCAGAGGCGCTGACAAGCTCTGCTACGCAGACGATACCGCCGAAGGCAAGGAGCGCATCCTGACTGCCTTCCCCATAATCCAGAAAATATGCGACACGGCAGAAGAGGGCGAAAGGATAAAGATCGTTGCCATGGTGGTTGGCGACGGAAAGTACAGAGATAATTACAACAGCTTTGTCAGCGAGCTTGACGAGCTGAAAAGCCGCAAGGGCTTTGAATACGAGCTTGAAAGCATCGAAAAGGAAGAAAATGAACATCAGGATACCGTTATTTCCTTTTTCGGAGACATAATCTCAAAGATAGAGGACGGCGACAGCCTTTACGCCTGCATCACCTACGGCACAAAGCCCATGTCGATCATAACTACCATGGCACTCCACTATGCGTACCGCATCAAAAAGGATATTTCCGTGGAGGCTCTCATATACGGTATGAGAAACTGGCACGAGGCTGACAAGCCCCTCGGCATCATTTATAATACTACTTCACTTTTCTATATCGACTGTATGATAGACAGAATAGCAAATATGGGCGTCAGCGATCCGCAGAGCGCGGTGAAGGCTCTTATGGATATGATCGGAGACTGACCATGTACAATTATCCGGAATACGCCCCAGAGGAGGAAAAGGATCCTTACGATGAGCTATGGGAGCAGATCAAGGGCGATATCTGCGAAGAGGCAAGCATTAAAAAATGCGATGATACTGAAATAGCAGACTGGAAGGAAATACAGCCCCGGATAAATTACTGGGGTACTCAGTTCTCCATTGCTTCAAAGGCCGATAAGGTCAGGGCTGTAGATAACATCTGCGCCCTTGTGGATAAGCTCACAAAAAAATACGATCCCGGAAATCCTAAGAAAGCAGATGAATATGAGGCGGCAGTTTCCACTCTCCGAAAAAAATACGGCAGAGTGGACAGCGCCCCCGTAAAATACGTCGGAATAATCTATCCCGATAATGTTTTTTATCTTGCGCTGAGCGAGGTCCTTGGCTTCGGTGTTAGCGAGGCAGGCAATCTTCTCGGCAGAGTATACGACCACACGAAGGGCGCCTCCTTTACCACCCATTTTTTCAACGTCCTCCGCTACAGCGTTCTCGACTGCTTCGATAAATATAAAAAAACTGCAAGGAACACGTCCCTCTCTTCATTCACCGAAAAAGACGAAGAGAATATGACAGGGCAGGACGATCATTTCTTCGCAAGGGCCGCCGCCGACAGGGACAGCTTTCGCAAGCTCTTTGAATTTGCAAAGCTTACCGAGGCTGTAGGACTTGCCTGCAAAAATAAAACAGTCAGATCAGGCAAGCCCCCTCTCTCAAAAATAAACCACACCCATCTCAGGCTTTTTTATACTCTTCATCTTATCAATTTCACAAGATACTCAGATGCCCAACCAAGAGATGCCCGTGAGGAAAAGGCCGTTATGTCCGCCGCGGAAAAGGGCTTTGAGCTTTTCGCCACCAATGTGAGAGAGCAGGATACCGCCATCTACAAAAAACTTGCCGCCGCTGCCTTTTCCCAAAGAGTACTAACAAAAAAGGGGCTTACAAAAAGCGAGAGCGGCTATACCGTTCTCTCAGACAAGGCTTGCGCGCTTTACAGCAACACCCCTGCTTCAACACTCAGCGACAGGTTTGCCTCTCTGAGAAAAAATCTGGAGCTATATCAGTTATTTAACAAAGAAAAGGTGTGAGCAAAATCAAAAAAACAGTACTTACGTTCGAGACCCTTCCCAAGGGGCTTGGTATCACAAAAAGCATCATCTTCGGTATTATCGATATATCGGGAATACAAAAATATATTTTTGGCAGTATGAGCACCCTCTCCTCTGCTGAGGATATCAGGCGCCGCTCGGCATACGTGGAGTCCCTCTCCCACAAGATCTGTGAAATGCTCAGGGAAAGATTCAATAGGGCATACCTTTTCGGCACAGTCTCAAGCGGTAAGGTGCAATGCGCCTTCTCGCCCGGTGCCTCAATGAATAAGCTTACGGATTTCTGTAAGAAGCTTCAGCGCGCTGTCTTTGCTTCAACCGAGGGGGGACTTACCTTCTACTATTCCTTTTGCAGGGCACGCTGTATACAGGCATCAGATTATGACCCGAAAACGATGGTCACGGCTCCCGCCGTTGCCTCAGGGGAGCTTGAAAAGCAGAAATTCAACTGTAAAAATCTCCTCCTTACAGATATGGAGAATGATTTTTGCCGTGATCTTTGCCCTCCTGCGGCGGCCTCTGATGAAAACGCTCACCGCGAAGAGCCCTCACGTGCAATGGCGGCAGTAAAGCTTGACCTTGATAATCTGGGGCTCTTCTTTCGCAACGTAGGAGAGTTTGATAAAAGGCACAGAATAAGCACAGCCCTTAACGATACGATATCAGAATGCATCCGCAGCGACGGCAGGATCACACCGATATTTGCAGGGGGAGACGATATTTTCTTTTTGTGCCGCGCCCGTGACTGTCTTTCCGTTACCGTTGATTTTTATAAGAGGCTGAAAAACGCTGTTCTTGAAAACAGTGAGCTTTCCGATTACGGAAAAGACGGCGTTTTCGGAATATCTGCAGGAGCTGTCCGCATTCTCAGCGAGCACGGAAGGGTTCCCATTCTCATATTCGGCGAAAAAGCCGAAAAAAAGCTCCACCTTGCCAAAACAAGGGGAGGAAAAAACTGTGTTTGCATCGGAGACTCCATCATTGGCTGGCAGGAGCTTATGCTCCTTTGGAGCAATTATTCAAGGATTTTTGATACGGAGGGAGATATCGCTCTGCTGTTCGATCTTCAACTGATGAAGGAGCGCATTCTGAAATATGCCGGCTACAATAAAAATTCCCCCGCAAGAGAGGAGGCTGATGCAATTGAGTCGATACGGATACTTTTGCTATGACGTTACATTAAAAAGCTTGGAAAACAAAAAGATGAAGGCACTCCCAAAAAGCGGTGAAGTCCTTACCTCTCTCGGCAAGGGCTTTGAACGCGGACTCTGCTCAGACCTTTTTGTTGCAGGCTATTCATATAAGCCTCAGGACCTTGCCTCCGATATTGAGGCGGATTACGATGACTACAGGCTTCTCAAGATATTCAAAAAAGCTACATATATATCCGACAGGGCAAAGGCGCTTTTGAAGGAGCGAGACATCATCACTCTTGTGAAGGAGGGCACAGTTTTTGCAGACGACGGATATATCCGCTCTGTTGCCGATCCCCCTATACTGCCTGTGCGTGAGGCCGTTCTCCCCGACCCCGATGCCCCCTTCGGCATAATGATATGCGAAAGCTCACTTTTCAGGTTTTTCCTGAAGACTGATAAAGCCGTGCTTCCCGACGGGCTTGAAATCTGCGGCTGTCCCTTCCTTGTCGAATCAGTCGAAAAAATAACCGACAGTATGCCGAAAAAATACGTTATCCAATGTAACCTTCAGGTATGCGATGACAATACGGTATCAGAAAGCTCCGAAAGCCGCTACAGGATCGCATATGACCCCGTCTCCAAAAAGAAAATAATACTTGCGGGAAGTATAGTATCAAGAGAGGATTTCTTCGGAGAAACCCCCGATTTCATACCAACCGTTTAAGAATGAGGTGATCGCCATTAACACACTTTATCATTTTGATGCAGATAAGAAAAATCTGCCCTTCTGTATCGTTTTCGGAAAGGGCAAAAAGGATCTGTACGGCAGGTTTTTGTCTCAGTATGACCCGCGCTACGGCTTTACGATTATTCCCGATGGCAAAAACCACCTCATATTCTGCGGAGGACTCCGCTTCAAGTGCATACTCTGGACCTATAAGAAGGAAGGTCAGCCCATTGGCTTCAACGTTAAATTCTGCGATCCCATAACTCAGACAGAGACCATCGACTGCGCCACCAGGGGTATAAGCTTTTCCAATTTTTCAAAAAGCAGGATCATCTGTATGGATGACACCGAGTATTTCCCCATCAGGGAGGCTGAGATCCCCCCCTACGTTTCCTCCATGGAAAGGATACTTTCCATCCTTCGGGAGCACTGTCAAAAGAAGGAAAAGAAAGATGGGCAGGGCAATGAAGCATCCCTTCACGAGACCTATGCAAGATTCTGGAAAAAGCAGCGCAGTATCGTTGAAGCAAAAAAGGAATATACGAAAAAAACTCTTATTCAGCTCGATTACTCAACCTTCGAAACCTGCGATACCATGACTGCCGACGGCGTTTTATACAGCTTCAGAATAGAGCCCCTGGAGGTCATTATCGAAAAAAACGAGCAGCGCTTCAAAGATACGGGAGTTGCCCGTGAGGAGGACGACCCTGCAGACGTAAAGAGCCCCTCAGCTCTTATGAAGGAATACTCCGACAAGCTTTGCAGTGCTTCTACCGTTATCCTGCCCCGCGCTATGACCACAGACGATAACGTCCCCGGCATTACCGGCACCATCCACAGCTACGACGCCTCAACCAATATCCTGACAGTTGAGGTAAAGAATAAGACCGGCGTTTCCTCAGACGAGATCGCTCCCGCGGGCACCATCTGCGAAAAAATGTCCTCCGACCTGCGAAAGCAGCAGGAAACCATAGATTCCCTCCTCAATCTCTCCGATGACAATAAATGGGAGGGGATAAACTCCGTTATCATCGATAAAAAAATAGAAAAGGTGCAGTGCCTCATTCCCGCCTCCTTTGAGTCTGACCGACTGACTGACAATCAGAAGGAGGCCATATCAAAGGCCCTCAATGCAAAGGATTTTCTCCTGGTGCAGGGCCCTCCCGGCACGGGAAAGACCACCATCATCGTTGAGATGATAAGAAACCTTGTGAATCTGGGACAGAAGGTGCTCGTCTGCTCAAAAAACAATCTTGCCGTTGACAACGTCCTTGAAAAATGGATAAAGGAAAATAAGGATCGCACGGAGAATCACGTCTGCGTCCGTCTGACGGCCTCCGAGGACTCCATAAAGGTGCCCCTTGTTGCTGAATATACGCCCGATAAGGTAACTGCCCGTATACAGAAGCGCATCTTTGAAAACAGCTCCGCCCATTACAAAAGTGTTTCCGGAAAGATCGTAAGTGACGTTGAGACCATAGAGAAGGAACGCAAAAAGCTGATAGACCTTCACGATACGCTGAACTATACCTACAGTCTTTACCGATCGCTGGAAGTACTTAACCGCGAATATTCATCCCTTCTCGGTAAATCAAAAATACTTGAGGCCATCGGGATAAGCCCCGCAGCGGGAAGCCTTCTCGAAAGGCATCAGGAAACAGGCGCCCTTCTCGCCTTTATTCTCGAAGATCTCCTTAAGCCCCTTTTCGGTCTGTATACAGCAAAAAGCGCCCCCTCGGCAGAAGCGGCTGATCGCATTGTTGAGAATTACCGCTACGTTTGCGACAGGACGGAAAAGCTGTTCTGCAAAGAAAACGTGCCGGGCTTTTTCTTCTCCCTTATCCTGAAGCTTTTCGGCAAGGAACTTGACAAAAGAAAGGCCGATCTTTGCCGCGAGCATTTACGCTTTTGCAGCACGGAAGAGTTGTTTTGCAATCTTCGCTCATTCCCCGGAAACAGCCTTTACGGACACGGAGAGTTCGGCGCTCTTCTGAGCAGCCTCTCCCCTGCATCTGTCACAGATGCGAGCGTTGATAAAGCCATCAGAGACCTTTCCGTTCTTGCGGCGAAAATGGATAATTATCACTACGCACAAAGCACGAAGCTTTGCCACATACACGAGGTCCTCAGCGAATGGCACGAGGAGCTTCTCAGCACAAAATCCCGTCAGCTTGAGCAGCTTCTGGTATGCAACAGCATAAACGTAGTGGGCTCCACCTGTATGAGCGTACGCTCCGACGAGGACTTCAAGGATGCGACCTATGACGCAGTGATCGTTGACGAGGCAGGTCAGATCACGCTCCACGATATAATTGTACCCTTAACAAAAGCAAAAAAGGTGATCCTAATCGGCGATCATCTTCAGCTGCCTCCCATAAACGAAAAGGATTTCATCAGTTATTATCTCAAAACAGTCTCCGAGGGAAGCGAAAGCACCCCGACGGCTCCCTTTACAAAGGAAGAGCTTTGGGATATCTTCAATGTCAGCCTCTTTGAAAAGCTTTATAACGAGGCAACGTCAGACTGCGAGGTGTGGGATGGCGAGGGCTACGATCCCTCTCCAAAGGTAATGATAAACGCTCAGTACCGTATGCATCCCGCTATCTCACAGTTTATTTCCGAGCATTTCTATAACGGAAAATATACGGACGGCAAGGGCATAAGCGCTCAGTCCCGCTACCTCTCCGTGGCAGGCAGGAATAAGCCCGTATATTTTTACGATACGAAGGACCGCCCCGACAAGGGAGAGACCCTCCACGATCCCGGCTGCTCAAACGAGCTGGAGGCAGAAATCTGCTCCGATATCCTCGTTGATATTATCGACGACATCGAAAACGACCGCTATGAAATGCGCGAAAACGCAAGCCTTGCCATCAGGGATAAGGCAGGAAGTATCATAGGCTATGATATGGGCGTGATTTCAGGATATTCAAAGCAGGTGGAACTCATAAAGGAAAAGACCGTGGCAAAGCTCGTCGAGCGGCTGGGCCTCAGTCCTGATGAGGCCAACGAAAGAATGGCGAAATTTATGGTGAACTCGGTGGACTCCTTCCAGGGTCGCGACAACGAGATCATCATCTTCTCCATGACCCGAAGCAACAGCCGTGGCAAGATCGGATTTCTGAGAGACGTGAGACGTCTTAACGTGGCAATGACGAGAGCAAAATCAATGCTTATCATCATCGGCGACTCAGAGACTCTCCTCTCCTCCCCTCAGCCTGCAGAGCATAACAAAAGCAGGACCGCGGCAAGCTATTACGAGGCGCTCATAGATTATTGCAAGGATGAGAGCAATGATTTTTACCGCCTTGTGCCCTGATATTAATGCTTATTAAAAGGAAAGGGGGAAACAAAAATGGCAAAATACAGTGATATTTCAGAGCATTTTTACAGAAACGGTCTGTTGGACACGAATATCATAAGGGTATTCAGATTCGCATTTCCGATACTCAGAGTCAATGCGAAGATCAGGACCCGTATGGCAAATATGGAATACCACATCGTTGAGAAATATATAGACAAGCTTATTGCGGGAAAGTCCTCCGAAAGCTTAAAGGGAACGAAGACGGGCCCGTCAGACGTGTCGTATATGAGCAACAAAAACGAGGTCTTTGCCCTCCTCGGAATAGACCGCGAGGTCTACGATCTTGCAAATTATTTCTATTACGATCTTTTGAAAAACGGCCATTTCACCGAAACACCTCAGGGGCTCGTCAGCACGGGGGAAGGTATTGCTTCTCTGAAAATGAACAAAAAAACCGTTTCCTCAAATATAGATGCACATATTCTCGTTACACCGATCGACGCTAAGATCTGCCCGGGTGAAACGGAAAAATACAGGCCAAGGTCTGCTTCTCAGCTATGCAGGGAGAACGATAACCGAATTGTTTTCTGCCCCGTTCCCGAATACTGCTACAATGCAGAGCTTTTGCAGGATATGATAAACGAGGCCAATTTCTATCTTGGGGATAGCGATACCGAAAGCTACGCCGAGATAAATCTTCTTAAAAAGCTTCCTGCGGGAACGGTGGGCATCGAAATATCCGATGATACGGAAAAGCCCTTCTGCGAGGTATTGTATCTATGCTATTTCCTCGTCGTCCGTGAGGAGGACGAAAAAAGGACTTATCATCTTTTGACAATGAACAGTAACGAGCCCGTTTCGGATTTTGACCTCAATTCCGAGAGCTACGGTTATTTCAGACGCTATATGAGCTCTCTCGTAGACTCCGACAGAGACGAGCTTTACTGCAGGCTTGGTAATCTTGACCTGCTTACTATCAAGAAAAACAACTGCCCGGCTGATCCCGGGGTGGAGCTTCTGCCCGACGGAAACTACAGCGTCGGTCTTACAGACGAAATGCTTATAAGGCTCCTTACCTCAAAAGCCGACGGAGACGTCTTCCCTCTTGAAATGATCGTGGACGGTGCCCCCTTCATAATTGACGACTATGAGGCGGGAAAGCTTGTGTACGTAAGGGCAACGGACGGGCAGAAGGACATCCTCAGGCAAGTTATTGCAGAGCCTGAAAAGAAGGAGGCGATCGCGGAAAAGACCCTTCAAAGGGCGTCGGACGAAGGCAGCGCAACGGCACAAACGGAGCTTTGCAGATATTATCTTTTAAGAGATAAGAATGAAGAAGCCTTCAACCAGGTGCTAAAGGCCGCAGAGCAGAACGATCCTCTGGGACAGTTTCTTCTTGCAGGATGCTATTATCTCGGCAAGGGCACAGAGAAGGATTATGAAAAGGCTCTACGGTATATGTCCGCATCTGCAGAGCAGGACTTTGGATACGCCTTCCATGACTTAGCCATCTTCTGCTATATGGGTCACGGAACAAAAAAGGACGAGGCTGCCGCCGCCGGACATATGAAAAAGGCTGCTGAAAAGGGACTGCCTCTTGCACAGTACAGTCTCGGCTGGTTTTACCATAAGGGTATCGGCGTTGATAAGGATCCCTTGGCGGCAATACGTTGGTATGAAAAGGCATCAAAGCACGGGCACCTCGTAGCTGACTATCAGCTGGCAATGATGTATATGAAGGGCGACGAAACAGAAAAGAGCTGTGAAAGAGCAATGCGATATTTCAAAAAGGTCGCCGCCAAGCGGCACGATGAGGCTCTTGAGTGCTATGACGTAAAGGACGATTTTGCCAAAAAGTATTGCTTCTCAAAGGAATCAAGAAAAAAAAACGTAAGCCTCTGCAGGACCCTTATGAGGGAATCCATGTTCCGTGTGGGAAGCCTGTATGAAAGCGGCGATCCGGCACAAAGAGACGCTGAAAAAGCAAGAGTCTGGTATAAGCTTGCATACGATAACGGCTATTCTCCCGCCAAAGAGAAGCTTGACCTCCTTAATAATGAGTGAAGGTACTGTCGGCAGCATAAAAAGCAAAACATTCGATTAAAGACATCCATAGCTTTTTATCGATAAGATTATCGACAAAAAAGGCATCCTTTCGGGTGCCTTTTTTGTTTTAATTTCTTCCAAGGACCTTTTTGGCCTCGGGGTGGCCCTGGTCGGCTGCCTTTTCAAACCATTCGATGGCGGCGAAAACGTTCTTTTCCACGCCGTCTCCCATATAGCAGCATACGCCCATATTATACTGGGCATACATATCTCCCTGCTCTGCGGAAAGTCGGAAAAGTCTTGCGGCCTCCTCGTGGTCTTTTTCTGCGCCGTAGCCGTTATAAATGCAGACTCCGAGATTGTACTGAGCCTTTGCATGGCCCTGGTCTGACGCTTTTCTGTACCAGCTTACTGCCTTCTCAAAATTCTGTGCAACTCCGTCGCCGGTCTCGTACACTACTCCCATATTATACTGAGCCTCCGCAATTCCGCGTTCCGCAAGGGAAAGGAACATCTCTGCCTCCTTGCTCATAGGCTCCTTCTCGGGCTTTTTCTCGTTCAGATACATATTTGTAACTACGTTATCGGAGGAAATCTCCAGGTACACGCCGTCGGGCACGTTATCAGGCTCGCACCCTCTTGCCTTACGGGAAAACTCCTTAGTCTCGTTCCAGTTCACGTCATAGAGGAGATCCCAGTAATCCTTTACAGGATCATCCTTTACCCTTGCGTGGATAATATGAGTCATCTCATCGAGAGCAAAGCTTTCGTGGCTGGTTTTATTGCATTTTTGCAGATATCTCTGAACGTAGGGAGGAAGCTTTACGCATCTGCTGATAACGTAATCCCCATCGTGAGTATCCGCAAAAATAAAGATTGCCTCCTTTACGGGCTCATCCTCCTCGTTCAGCTTTCCGTAGCAATGATGGAGAGTTGTCATAACGTCGCTCCATCTGCCGTCGATGCCGAGACTGAACTGAACGTACTGATAAGGATGAATTGCAAGGCTGAGGCACGCCGTTTCAACGGTGTTTTTTTCCTCATCAGACATATCTGACCAGCGGGTGACCATGATAAGCGAGTTTCCGAAAAGATACGCATTCGTTCCGTCGGGAACAAGAGCGGGATTCATTCCGCAGAAATCCATAAGGATGCGCTCTCCTGTGCGATTCACAGCTTCAAGGCAGCATCCTCTCTTTTCTGCCATTACCTTTTTTACAGTAACGTTTTCAAAGCTTTTTTCAAACATATTTTCCTCCGTCATTTCAATTATATAAAATTTCCGTATTCTCTTACTATCAGCGAGAGCTCTGACTGCAGTTCATTCGCCAGAGAAAATTCACCCGCAAGCTTTGCCATGGGAATTGCTTTTTCCAGAGCACCTGCAAAAAGCCTTATATCTCCGAGCCTTCCCGTTCCCTTCATTGCCGCACGCAAAAGATCACACTGCTCTCTTGCGTGAATAAGAGCACTGTCCATATCCCACTGCTTTTTATATATATCCGCAATCATTCCGTGGGCGGCTGCCTTATCCTTTTTGTATACGGCAAGCTCCGATTCCGAAACGTTCATCCCTGCCTGCTCCGTAGCCTCAAGAAGAAGCTCGCAGGCCCTTTCAGTATCACCCGAGGCCTCGCAAACGGATGCCGCCTCCATAAGGCAGTCGTACAGCTCCTTTCTCAGCACCGGTGAACACAGTATCTTATTTGCACCACGAAATCTTTCCAATGCCTCATCGTACATTCCCAGGGCATCTCTTTGGTTTTTCAGCCCGTTATTTACAAAGGCCTGTTTTTGCATTATCCTCGCAATATCCCGGCTCAGCTCAAGGGTCTCTCCGTAGACAAGTCTTATCATAGTTGCCGTTGTGAGAGCTTTGACGTATGCCTCAAGAGCTACACGGAGATGGTTTTCAACCTTTTTCGTTGCGTGCTGGTCGCCGTCGTTTATATATGCCCTCATCAGCTGATATCTTGAGTTGTAGCTATCCGAGATCCCTGCCAGCCTTTCGGCAAGAATGACGGAATTTCCTATACAGATAAAGGCTTCGTTAGATTTGTAGTCAAACAGCTTTACATACAGACGGGAAAGCTTATTATTGCAGGAAAGGATCCGCTGTATAAGAGAAAAGTTTTCGCTGCTTATCTCGTCTATATTCTGAGAAGCGGGGATCATATTCCTGAGCTTCAAGGTATATGACTTTGCATCAGGCACGCTTGTGCACATCTCACAGCATTCCGCAAGAAGGGCGTAAAGCTCGCACACCTTTACGTCTGCCAAAAGGCTTTCGCACTTATTTCGCTGCTCCTCCCTTATTTTGAGGGCAGGCTCAAAGCATTTGTATCTTGCATCAAAATACTCGCCCCGGGTCATATTCAGGTCTCCCGCCTTTACGAGGGCGGTTATGTGAAGCTCAACGAATCGCTCCCCGTCCCGTATCCCGTCCAAATGACACAGCTCGGTAATTTTTTCACAAGCGGCTACTGCATTATCATAATCTGCTTTCTGCTCGTATATCTCGCAAAGCTCGAGATACGCAAGCATAAGCTCCTCTGCACAGTCGGCCGATCCACTTACGTCAAAGCTGTTACGAAGAGTGGCGATATATCTTTCCTGCCAGATCGCCGCCTCTCTGAGAGAGCGGTCAACTCCCTCTCCGCTTCTGCACATGAAGGACATGGTCCTCACAGCCTCCGCAACACCGCTTTTTGCAGCAAAGCGGATCTTTCCGGCTCCTATCTGCGTATTCTTCTCAACGCAGATACCGCGAAGGTATGCCAGACCCCGCAGGTACTCCTTTTCGGGCAGGCTCTCCATCGGCTTTATTCCCAAGCTTTTAACGCAATCCATAATGGCACTGCGAACCGTTTCTACATCCTTTGCAGGTATTACCGGCGGAAGGGCAGAATACACAAGATCAAGCTCTGAGCGGCGGGTCTCGCACATTTCAAAGGGAATGACCGTTTTATTCATTGCCACCGCGCAGGGGTACTCAGTCAGGATTATGTAGTTGTCCTTTTCGGCAATATGGGGAGTTACAACAAGGATAACTGCAAAGCTTCTTTCAAGCTCGTCCCTTATTCCGCTGTCAAAATCCTCACCGGGCACGAGAAATTCATCATACCATATGGAAATACCGCGCAGGCTTTCATCGCTGTGAATAAGCCTCATCAGCTCCTGAGCATAGCTGCGGTCCTTTTTTCTGTAGCTAAGAAAGATGCCCGCATCAAAGGCATCCCTGATCCTTTTCGTGTTTTCGGAATCGGTAAGCACACGGGAAAGATAGTTTTTCAGCTTCTGCTCATAGGGCACGGAGGTGACGTCATACTGCTCACTGTTGAAAAGGAGATATTGCATCGGTCCCATCAGCTCATTAAAGGGCTTTTCAAGTCCGTTTTCTATCATTATGGGCAGGATGGGTATCATACGAAAAACAGCCTCCTGGAAGACTGTATCCCGGGCAAAGGATTCTGTAAAAAGATAGTCCGATGACACCACCGTCACAAGGAGAGACATCTCTGAAAAATCGTTCTTAAAGCTTTTTTCATCAGAGCACTCTCCGTTCTCATAATAGAACACCGTGCAATCGCAGGCGGCAATAATATCCTGCATTATTCTGTCTGCAGCTTTTCTGTTTTCAGGATGAAAGGCGCAAAATACCTTTGCTCTTCCCGCTTTTTCCTTACCTGCACCGATAATATATTTCAGTTTCGTACCGTTCAAAAGATTATCACCTGCTTTACGAGACTTGTGATTTCTATTGATATTATAGCATAAAAGTACAAATAATCAAGAGACAGTACATCCGTATGGCGATTCTTTTCCGTGACAGCACCGTTTACGGTCAAGGCAGATTCTTTTTGAATAAGCCATGTCAGGGTATTGCAAGAAAGGAGCTTTTGTGATACAATTTTTGTATAATATTTTTAAAGCACGAAAAAGGAGCTATAAATGTATCTGGAAAACGTAAACGGCCCCGGGGATATAAAAAAGCTGCAGATATCTGAGCTTCAGGGACTTGCCGACGAGGTTCGCGAAACTCTTATCCGCAAGCTCAGCGCCACGGGCGGTCACGTTGGCTCGAACCTTGGCGTTGTTGAGATGACGGTCGCACTTCACTACGCCTTTGAATCCCCCAAGGATAAGCTGGTGTGGGACGTTTCCCATCAATGCTACCCTCACAAGATCCTGACGGGAAGAAAGGAAGCCTATACCGACCCTGCTCACTACAAGGACGTTACGGGATTTACAAACCCCGCCGAAAGCGAGCACGATCTGTTTTGCGTAGGACACACCTCCACCTCCGTTTCCCTGGCTCTCGGTCTTGCCAAGGGACGGGACGCCTGCGGCGGCACCGAGCACATCGTTGCCGTGATCGGAGACGGAGCTCTTTCCGGCGGAGAGGCGCTGGAGGGGCTGAACTATGCGGGAGAATACGGCGGTCGTCTGATGCTCGTCATCAACGATAACGAGCAGAGCGTTGCCGAAAACCACGGCGGTCTTTACAAAAATCTTGCAGACCTTCGCGAAAGCGGCGGCAATTGCACGACAAATCTGTTTCGCGGCTTCGGTCTTGACTACGAATACCTTGAGGACGGTCACGACATAGAAAAGCTCATCGCCCTTTTTGAAAGGGGTAAAAAAAGCGAGCGCCCCATCGTTCTGCACGTACATACCGTCAAGGGCAAGGGACTTCCCTACGCCCTGGATAACCGCGAGGACTGGCACTCAAGAGGCCCATTTAATATTGAGGACGGCTACCCCAAGGGAGGATACCCCGTTTACGATACCACCATCCACGACAGTCTGGCAGAGCTCCTTACAAAAGACGAGTCGGCCATAGTGCTGACGGCGGGCACCCCCAGAGCTCTCGGCTTTGTGGGTGAGGACAGAGAGCGCTGGGCAAAAACGGGCAGATTCGTTGACGTGGGCATCGCAGAGGAAAACGCCCTGGCAATGGCAAGCGGCGTTGCAGGATACGGAGCCTGCGCGGTTTTCGGAGTTTACGCGCCCTTTGTCCAGAGAGCATACGATCAGATCTCCCACGATCTTTGCCTGAATTGCAATCCCGCCACGATCCTCGTGCTCCTGCCCGGAGTATACGGAATGAAATCAAGCACCCATCTGGGCCTTTGTGACATTCAGATGCTGTCTCATATTCCGAATCTCGTATATCTGTCACCCTCGTGCAAGGAGGAATACAGGCAGATGCTCCGCTATGCAACAACGCAGAAAAAGCACCCTACCGCCATAAGAGTGCCCGTCAGATTCTATGAAAGCGGCGTGGAGGACACTGCAGATTATTCCATCCTCAATAAAGCCAAGGTGATCTCAAGAGGAAGCGGTGCCTGCATAATCGCCGTCGGCAGCCTTATCAAAATGGCTGAGGAGATCGCGGCATCCTATAAAAAGGAAACCGACAAGGATGTTACCGTAGTCAATCCCGTGTTCCTCACAGGCGTTGACGAAGAGCTTCTCGAAAGCCTTAAGGCAGACCACAGCCTTGTCGTCACCCTTGAGGACGGAGAGCTCGACGGAGGCTACGGCCAGAGGATCGCATCCTATTACGGAGCGGATCCCATGAAGGTCAGATGCTTCGGCATTTCAAAAAGATTCCATTCGGATTTCAACGCAGACGAGCTTTTGGCAGAGAACGGTATCTCCGTTGAAAATATTAAAGAAATAATAAAAAGCAATACATAAAGCAAGGAGTAGAAAATGAATATTCAGAGTCTTTCCGTTTGCGTTCCCGCAAACAAGTGTATCAACAATTGCAGATTTTGCTGCAGCCAGATGCACGATGCAGAATACAGGGATTACTTTTCCGACATCAGCAATTACGCTTACTATTCCACAGATATGCGCAAGCGTCTTGAATACGCCAGAGAAAACGGCTGCAACACCTGTATGCTCACCGGTAACAACGAGCCCCAGCAGAACAAGGCCTTTCTCAGAGTGTTCAGCGAGATAAACAAAAGCCTGCGCGCTCCCTTCCTTAACATAGAGATGCAGACCACAGGCGCATTTATCGATGCCGAATTCCTCGATTTCTTTAAGACCTCCGTGGGGCTTACCACCATCGCCATCTCCGTTGCCTGCCTTGACGACGATGAGGCAAACAGAGATATGATCCGCACCGGCGACACCGAGCTCTGCCTCGCGACCCTTTGCAAGGAGATCAAAAAGAAAAACATCAACCTTCGCCTTTGCCTGAATATGAATGACAGGATCCTCCTCCACCATTCCTACACACCCGAAACTATTATTGAGCTCTGCTCTGCCCTCGGAGCAGACCAGATCACCTTCAGAGCCCTTTGGGCGCCTGATATTGACTGTGAGCAGTCAAGGTGGATAGAGGAGCACGTTACTGCCGCAACCAAAGACTTTATTGAAGAGCTTAACGCAGATATACTGAAAAACGGCAGGTATCTCGACACCCTGGAATACGGCGCTGACAGATTCGATTATCACGGCTTCTCCGTTGTGGTGGACGATGACTCCATGTCCCAGAAGGAGAACAAGAGCGCCGTCAAATATCTTATCCTCAGACCTGACGGACATCTGTACTCTAAATGGGACAGCAAGGCAAGCCTTATTTTCTGATAATTATCATACAGAACCGGAGGGGTTGATGCAAAGGACTTTTTCCTTTTAGATATCTTTGTCCTTTTTGAGGTTTCTTTGCTACTTTCTTTTTCTAAAGAAAGTAGGTAAACCCTCCCGACAGACCCGAATCTGAAGAATAACAAAAGTAGCTGTCGCAGATTGCGACAGCTACTTTTGTTATTCTTTATTTGAGGATTCCTTTTTCAAGAGGTTGATCTCCACGATGGGGAGAGCAAACAAGTTGATCGGGAGAAGTGCCACCAGAACAAAGGAATAGATAAGTCTGGTAGTATGCTCCTTATTCGTTCGCACTCTGATGCTGTAGAAATAATAGAGATAGATTATTCCCAGAAGGATGGCAACGGCCGCTGCCGCCGCGCTTACGAAGTGATAGGGCACGATCTTCAGAAAAGGAAGGATTGCCACTGCGGTGCATACGCTTTCGACACACAGGTAGGCAACGGAGATCCCTCCGCCTGAGAATTTCGTCTGCTCAGTATATTTCGCTTCCGGCTCGGGCCCCATTATCTTACTAAGGCGCTTATGAACCAGCCTTATCATCTGGAAGGAAAGTATTCCCTTTGCGCCTGCGCCCATTATGAGAAGGCAGGGCACACAGCAGATCATAAGATCCTCGAAAAAGCTTGCAAACAGTGCGTTCTGAAGCCACTCTGCGGGGATCTTTTCATAAACCAGACCCACAGCCCAAAGATAAGTCGCTTTAAAGTCTACCTTCATAAGAAAATAATAGACGAGAAGCTCCGTGATATTCTGTATGAGCTGCATAACGGAGAAAACGAGAATGACCGTCAGCCTTTTGCATTTTCCGTAGCATATACCGCCTGCGATTCCTATAAGAAGGGCGGGGATGGCATAGGAAAGAAGGACCTCGGGGGTAAGCAGAAGGGCGCATATCGCGCAGCCTGCCGCCGCCATAACGAGAGTCTTTTTTACTCCGCAGCTGAGAGAATATATAGTAACGGGCAGAAAGGTCAGGATCATCAGAACACCCTGGATCACCTTTTGTCCGCCGGGGATTATTATGTGAAGAATTACGAAAACAGCAAGAAGGATCGCACCGAGGGTGAGCTGTTTCGTTTTGCTTTGACTATTTTTCATAACGGTCCTTTCTTAGTGATAGTGTCCTGCGCCGCAAAAGCGGCGCAGGAATTTGAAACCATCAGGAGAAGCAGTCAATGCAGGTTGCAGTGCAAAGACACCAGCTTGAGCAGCAGTCGCACATATCAAGGCAGCCGTCGCGTGCCTCGATCTCTCCGTTTGCAAGAGAGCTTGTCTCCTTGCTCTGCTCGTTGTACTGCTTGAACAGGTCAAAGATATTGCGGTTTTCCATAACGTTTCTCCTTTCTCTGATTTTTTCCTGATTCCCTTTTGGGATATCAGTCAAAAAAAGCAGTACCGAATGCGAGTGCATTCAGAATTGCATTTTTTACAACGTAATTTACCTGACGGACCTTTCCGTCACGGTATACCTCCAAAAGCCGCTCGCGAATACGGTCTACGGTTGCGCGGTAATAGGCGCAATCGGAATCGTTATCCGATCTGAGCGGGCATCCTCCCTGACAGTATGGGAAGAACTTACAGCCTGCCATACATCCCTCTCGCTTTTTGACCACCGCGGGAAGGATCTCTCCCACCGCCCTGCAGGAGAACAGCTCCGCGGGGCTCGTCTTTTCCCTGAGGGAGCCGAGGAGGGTGGTTTCGTCCTTTACGGCGTGGCACATATATACGTTAAGCTCTCCGTCCACCGCGAAGGTGTTACCGAAGCAGGAGGCGTGCCGGCAATTGGGAGAATGGGTTTGCATAACGAGCATATTGATTATATCGCAGTACGTATTTATACCGCGGGCTGAAGCATCGTAAAGCCATTTATCGAAATGGTCGGGGCTTTCGGCAGTATACTCTGGATCCTTGAAGTTTGTGTGAAGCCCGAAGGAGGAAAAATATCCGTATACCGAAAGCTGGTCATCCCGCTCATCCACCGTCAGTCTGTGGACGATACCTGCCTTTCCAAGGGCTCTGACCACCTTAACGAGGCGGGGAGCCTGCTCCTTTTTTGAGTTAAGGTCTACCGTGAAGCCGTTTTTGCGAAGGACACGGCGAAGGCCTCTCGTAAAGCGGGGGATCTCATTAAAGGATGCGATATTCTTGAATCGGACTCTTTTTTTTCGGCTGAACTCCTTCTGTACCTCACAGAGGGCTTCAATATCCTTTGCGGTAGTCTTTCTTGGAAGATCCGTATGGACGGTAACGTTTCTTACGGAATCCGTGCCCAGGCGCTCAAGGACAAGCCTGTAATCTGCCCCCGAAAGATCGGGGCAATATATGTAAATACTTTTCATGCCTTTGCCCTCCATTCGTTGCCTTTACTGCAATGGAGAAGCTCCGGCAGATTATGCTCCTGAAGTATCAGTGCCGTTACTGAGGGGATGGAATTTCTGAGAATGCTTGAAAGTATCTCCCCCTCGGGAGTAGTATCCTCAAGAGACGATATAAGGGCAGGATGCTTTTCATAAAGGGAGGAGATAAGAAGGCGAACCTCCTTATAATCGCTGAGAAGAAACTCACGAAAATCTGTTCCGCGCCGTGCCACGGGATTGAAGCGACCCTTTTTCAGGTCCTCGTCATAATCGTCCATAGCGTCGATGAAATATAGCCAGCGGGAGATCTCCCGAACGTAAGCCTTTACGTTATCCGATGCCGAGAATCCGGTATCGAGAACGGACACCATCATATCGGCAAAGCTGTCGCCTATTTGAAGAACGCTGCAATTTTTCTTTTCTGCCTCAACGATGGCGCGGTAGCCCTTACGGATCGCCTGATGTATCTCAGGGTAGTCACCCTTTGCGCGGTTTATGACTCCCTTATAAAAGAACGCACCCGCCGCCGCCTTGAAGGAGCGCTCGTCGCTGATGTCGTCGGACATCTTCTCTGCCGCAAGCAGGATATTGACTGCGGCGATCTTCTTCCAGGTCTCGCCTGCGAAGTATTCTTTTTTACACTCCCTGCAGCCCGTACAGCTGAGCTTTTCGCATTGAGGGTTGGGATGAGCGTGAAGGGCGATGGCAAGGATCGTTACGTCGTAGCTCAGAAGCATTCTGGACAAAGTGCCGTAATGCATATCAAGCGCAAAGCACAGACCGCAGTAGTAGTTTCTATAGACTTCCTGTATCTGATAATCGCTGTACTGACTCAAAAAACGAAAGTATCCGAACAAATAATCACCAAGCTTTCTCTTGCACGGTGTTACAGCATCAGAACCAGCACTGCCGCCGCCGAGCAAAGGACGTTACTAATAATATTCACGCTGCAGTTATCAAGGTTTTTAATACCCGAGGCGTGAACCGTGGGAGTATTGCAATGACTTTTCTTTTCCGTCAGGCATCCGCAAGCCTTGCAGGAAAGCTTTTCCTGGAAAAGATCTCCGATAACACTGTCGATAAGACAGCCGAGATTTGCAAAAACAAGAACTGCCAGCGCTTCGCCGACGTTTCTGAAAAAGGCGAAATAAATAAGGGTCATAAATACCGTTGAGGCAAAGGATGAAAGAGTTCCGAGAAGGGATACTCCCCCCGAAAGGCCTCGGGGTACGGGGCGAAGGCGGCAAATGCTGACGGGGTCCTTTTTCGAAAGGACGCCCACGTCGGAGGCGATGCTGTCAGCCAGGGCCTCCGCAAGGGCTACGGCAAAGCCCACGATAAAGGCTCTGTGCTCAAAAACGCCGTAAAGCACTATGCAAACTGTAGCAGGCAGACCGTTTGCGGCAACCTGGATGAAATCCCTGGGGCCGCTTTTTTTATTCATGCCGCCGAATATATTTTCGGTGCGCCCCTTTAAGAAATGGTCCACAACGGCAATTGTCATATAAGCAAGAAGCAAAAACACAAGCCCGAACCAGCCTCCGAAAAAGCAGGAGCACACTATTATAACCACCGCCTCAAGGGCGGCAGCAACGGTCAGGGCACGTGCCTTTACCGTTATCAGCGCGGTAAGCGCCCCTGCAAGGGCACCGACTATAAGATACTGCATAAAAATCTCGATTCCTTTTGGGCTCAGGTTCCAAAGCCGCAGATTTTACCGTGCCATCTGTAAAAACAGGGTGGACAGCGCCATTACGCCGAATGGCAGGGAAAAATTATCAAGTCCTTTGCCCACAAGCTCAAGAAGTCCCGATGCAAGGCCGAGCAGGAGCACCTGCCAGAGCGCCAGGGGTGCGGGCAGGATGAGCATAAACAGGTAAATGCCGATAACGGAAAACACCACGGCACCGACAGTGCCGAAAAGGGATTTTTCCTTGGTTATCTTAATATTTCCGCGACGGATGTATCCGCCGCAAAGAGCCGCCGCCGCATCTCCGAAGGAAAGGCAGAAAACGGCGATACCGTAAGGGATGAGAGTCATCGGAAAAACAAGGGAGACCGCGGACATTACCGTCATACTGATAGCATAAAACACGGTGCCGAAGTGGTTTTTCTCATCCTCACGCTCAAACATTTTGAATATTTTAAGCTTATATGAAGCGTAATTGATGATGATAAAGCTGAAGGGTACCACCAGGAAATGCCAGGTGCCTGCGTGATAACGGTAAAGTATCAGCCACACGAAGCCTATAAAAAAGTGGATTACCTTTCTTGATATCTCCACGTCAAAGCGGAATATCTTCTGAAAGGCGCCGATAAGAAGGATAACGCCGAAGAGGTAAGCATAGGATAGCAGATAACCGCTAAGGATCATTCTTTCTTCTCTCTTTCTTGTTTAATGCGTCTTATATACGCTCTGTCGGGGCTCTGCGGAATAAGGAGATTTGCCAGAGCATTCACCAAAGAGACAGCCCCGAAGCAAAGAAGAAATGATCTGAGAGCGCCATCCGAAAAAAAGCTTAATACGAGCGCCGCCGCCGAAAGCACAACGCAGAAAAGTCCGCCGCTGAGAAGGGCAACGCAGTAGCGCCAGAACGCCACCTCGGGATGATACTCGCAGGTGCAGCTCGCAGAATAAAGGCGCTTTTTCTTATCTATCCGCAGTCCCCTTCCCCGTTCAAAAACGAACCATGAGATTACGGTACGCTTCCAATTAAGGGCAAGGATATTGTAGGCTATAAAATGACCCGTTTCGTGAAACAGATTTGCGATCCAGTTGCAGACAGCCGCCCCAAGCACAAAGGTGAAGATGCCAAAGGGATAAAGCCATAAAAGTATCCCGTATCCAAAGACCGCGGCAATGCAGAAAGACAGCTTAAGATAAAACATAATCATATCCTCCCGCATTTTTCGCATATTTTGACGTTTTTTATTATAAAACAAATTATTCATAATTACAATACACATTTTTTACAAAAACCCACAGATTTGCACACTTTAATACATTTGTGTAACAAATAACCGACAGCTCCCCCCAAAGTCGCACGCAGTGGATGAGGACGGGGGGACGCAAAACCTTTTTTGAAAAAAAGGTTCTGCACTCCAAAAAACTTTGAACTATTGGTGTAGATGAACTTTACAAGGCAAAAGTTGCAGGGCAAAGCCCTGCGGCGCTTACAGCGCCAGCCAACGCGGGAAAACCCCGAAAATGAACTCGTTCATTTTCGGGGTTATTCCTGTATAGCGTTGGCTTTTGCCTTTTCGCTATCTTTGTTTTTTGAAGTTTTTTGCGGAGCGCCGTACGATTATTGTTCTCTTTGGCTTCGCCTTTCGGCGAAGCGGGTGCGAAATTGCTGAGGCTACAATTATTGTTTTCTTTATTTTCGCACTAAAAAGCGACCGTTTCCTTATTACTTGAACTGTTCGATAAACCCGAATATCAAAAAACTGTGATCAAGCGTAAAGAAGGCAGTTGCGTACAATGCAACTGCCTTCTCTTTATAATATCTGCTCCATACCGATCTTTTGGACGGAAAGCCCCATTTTTTCATAAAACTTTATTGCGGGGCCGTTCAGTGCCCAGACGTTCAGAGTTACGTTATAGCAGCCCTCGCTCCTTGCAAATTCAAGGGCATAGCGATAAAGTGCTTCACCGATATGCTGCCCCCTGTGGCTCTCATCAACACAAAGATCATCTATATAAAGAGTCTTGATATCCGTCAGAATATTATCGTTCTTTTCCTGCCTGAATATGCAAAAGCAGTAGCCGAGAACTTTTTCATCCTCATCCGTACAAACGAAAACGGGACGCTCTTCGTTACAAAGAAGGGCAGAAAGCTCCATCTCCGTATACTTCACAGCTCCCGTACGAAAAAGATCGGGCCTTCCTCTGTGATGCACCTCAAGCACCTGTGAGAGAAGGTTAAGAAGTCCTTTTATGTCTTTTTTCTCTGCTTTTCTGATATTCATAGCCTGTGCCTCTATTTCGTAGATCTTCTTTTGGAGATTTTACCACATTATTTCTCCTCTTTCAAGAACGAAACGTATAAAAATGTCAATTCCAAACGAAACCCCGCGTTTCATTGACAAAGTTTGCGGAATATGTTACTATATAGCATATTAATCAATGGGGGTATCCTATGATAGCTCTGCCAATAATTCTTGTGGTAATTACCCTTATCGGAGTAAGGTTTTCAGGCTTTCATAAAGACTATGCCGGCATTTCCCAGACGACTGCCGTAAAGGGCTTTTTTGCCGCCGTCATCGTTATGAGCCATTTGCTTGGCTACGTAACTTCTCTTGCCCATCCCACAGAGGAGATATACAGAACGGTCATTAACCATATCGGTCAGCTTATGGTAGCCATGTTCTTTTTCTATTCGGGTTACGGCGTAGTTGTATCCTATCAGAAAAAAGGCGATTATTACAACACCTTTTTGAAAAACCGTCTTTTGAAGGTTCTGGTTCATTTCGATATCGCCGTGCTTTTGTTTGCAATAATGAATCTCGTTCTTTCCATCAGCTATGATAAGGCCCAATACATTACCTGCTGGGTGGGCTGGGGCAGCATCGGAAACTCCAACTGGTTCATTTTTGACACCCTTGTTTTCTACTTTATTGCTTTCATTGCAATGACGGTACGTGAATATACTAAAACGGATATGAAGATCTTTGCATCGGTGGTATCTGTTCTCTGCCTTTTCTTCTGGGCAATAATGGCTATCCTCTACGGAAAGGCTGCTACCTGGTGGTACGATACGGTGCTCTGCTTCCCTGTGGGAATCTGGTATGCGGTATTCAAGGATAAGATAGATGCCTTTGCGAAAAAATGGTACTTCTATCTGCCTACTCTCGCACTCCTTTCGCTTGGCTTTGCCTTCCTGTACGGCCGCCGCTTCTACGTTGAATACTATTCCCTTCTCGCCCCCGTATTCTGCCTGCTTCTTACCTGGGTGACAATGAAGGTCAAATTTGACAATAAGATCCTCGGATGGCTGGGCAAGCATTCCTTTTCTATCTACATAATACAGCGAATTCCCATGGTCATTCTCACTCACCTCGGGCTGAACAAAAACAACAACGTTTTCGCTTTGCTTGTCGTTATCACGGTTCTTCTCTCAGCCTGGCTGTTCTCCCTCCTTCTCTCTCAGGTGGATAAGCTGATCTTCAAAAAGAAAAAATCCTGATCCCTGAGGCTGTCGAACTTAAATGCGACAGCCTCTTTTTTGTCCTATCTAACTTTTTCTAAAAATATGCCGACCCCCTTTATTTTTCTTATATTGTATGTTATAATAATATGAATAATTATTTTAACAAAGAGGTAACGTTATGTGCGGATTTGTTGGATTTACAGGTAATATCGTCAACCGCGCGGAAATTCTCCGCAAAATGGCTGACAGGATCATACACCGTGGCCCCGATATGGAGGGCTACCACGTTTCAGGCGAGGGAGAGTTCGATTCTGTTGCTCTCGGCTTTCGCCGTCTTTCCATCATCGACCTTGCCGACGGCGCTCAGCCTATGTACAACGAGGACAGAACTGTAGTTTCCGTTTTCAACGGCGAGATCTACAACTTTATGGACATCCGCCACGAGCTTATCGCCAAGGGCCACGTTTTTAAAACCAAGTGCGACTCTGAGGTAATCGTTCACGGCTATGAGGAGTACGGCACCGCCCTTGCTTCAAAGCTTCGCGGAATGTTTGCATTTGCCGTTTGGGATACGAGAACGAACTCCCTTTACGGCGCCCGCGACTACTTCGGCATCAAGCCCTATTACTATACGAAAACACCCTCCGGCCTCGTTTTCGGCTCTGAGATCAAGAGCTTTCTTGAGCATCCCGATTTTCGCCGCGAGGTGAATCCCGAGGCCCTTCGCCCCTATCTTACCTTCCAGTACAGCGCAATGGAGGAGACCTTCTTTAAGGGCACCTTCAAGCTTCCCGCCGCTCACTGGTTTACGTACAAGAACGGTGAGATGCACGTTGAGCGCTACTGGGACGTTGATTTTTCAAAGAAAACAAGCCTTTCCTACAACGAAAGCGCAGAGGAGATCGACCGCCGAGTGCGCGAATCCGTTGCGGCTCACCGTATCAGCGACGTTAAGGTTGGCTCCTTCCTTTCCGGCGGCGTAGACTCCAGCTATATCACCGCCTGCCTTATGCCCAACGAGACCTTCTCCGTAGGCTTTGAGAGCACCGACGGCACCGCCCGCTTTGACGAGACCACCGAGGCCGCAGAGCTTTCCCGCCGTTTGGGTATCGGAAACTACTGCGATATGCTCACGAAGGAGCGCTGTCTCGAGGCTTTCGCCGATATTCAGTATCATATGGACGAGCCTCAGTCAAACCCCTCCTCCGTTCCTCTCTATTTCCTTGCAAAGCTTGCCAAGGAGCACGTTACCGTCGTGCTTTCCGGCGAGGGTGCTGACGAGATCTACGGCGGCTACGAGTGGTACGACGAAACGAGCGCTATGAAAAAATATAAAATGATGCCCGAGTTTATCAGACGCGGCGCATCAGGCATTGCTCAGCATCTTCCCTACTTCAAGGGACACGACTTTATCATAAAGGGCAGCGGCCGCCCCGAGGATTGGTTCATAGGTCAGGCTCTTGTGTTTGATGAAAAAGAGGCTTACGATATTCTTAACCCCAAGTACCGCGTGGGCCCCACCGCTCGCGAGGTTGCAGCCCCCATTTACGACAGAGTCAAGGATCTCTCCGAGCTTGAGAAAAAGCAGTATCTTGACCTGAATTTGTGGCTCCCCGGAGACATCCTCCTGAAGGCTGACAAGATGAGCATGGCTCATTCTCTTGAGCTTCGCGTTCCTTATCTTGATCGCTTCGTTATGGAGGAGGCAGCGACTTACCCTGCATCCTATAAGATCGCAAACGACACTAAGGCCGTTCTCCGTACTGCCGCGAACAAGACCCTTCCCGATGAATGGGCAAACAGAAAGAAGAAGGGCTTCCCCGTGCCTATCGTTCAGTGGCTTCAGGATCCTGAGTTTTCGGCAAAGGTCAAAAAAGCGTTCGAATCTGACGTTGCCGCAGAATATTTTGACCGCGACAAGCTGATCGGACTTCTCTCCGACGTTCCCCACCACCGCCGCAAGATCTGGACTGCTTATACCTTCCTCGTATGGCACTCTCAGTTCATAGGCTAATTTCTGCATTTGCATAAAACGAGGTGTGACAATGGAAAAAAGTATAATTCCCGTATTTCTCGGTGCCGATCTTAACTGCTATAACTTTGCCCGTGCCTTTCACGAGGCTTACGGCGTTAAATCCTACGCCTTCGGCCGCTACGAGATCTCCGCTACCAAGTATTCTAAGATCATCAACTTCAAGGTAGTGCCCGATATTGACAACGAGGACACTATGCTCAGGGTTCTTTCGGCATTTGCCGAAGAACATAAGGGTGCAAAAATGTACCTTTTCGGCTGCACCGACGACTACGCGGCAATGATCATCCGCAGAAAAGCTGACCTGCCTCAGTTTATCGCCCCCTCTCCTGCAGCTGACCTCTACACTTCTATTCAGAAGAAGGCAGAGTTCTACGAGATCTGCGAAAAGTTCGGTATTCCCTACCCCGATACGGTAGTTCTCTCCGACGTTCCCGAGGAAGGCGCTGTAACTGCAGAGGCACTTGGCTTTGAATACCCAATCGTTGTAAAGCCCTCCTCCAGCGTTGATTACTGGAAATTCCCCTTCGACGGAATGAAAAAGGTCTATTTTGCCAAGGATCCCGCTGATACCGTTCGTATTTCGAAGGAGATCTACGCGGCAGGCTATCCCGACCGTCTCATTCTCCAGAAGGTAGTTCCCGGCGGCGACTCCCATATGAGAGTTCTCACAGCCTTCTCCGATGAGAACGGAAAGGTTCGCGCTATGTGCCTCGGTCACACCATGATCGAGGAGCACACTCCCAAGGGCCTCGGCAACCACGCCGCCATCGTAACGGAGCCCGTCAAGAATTATGCATTTGCCGAAAATATCAAAAATATGCTTGAAGCCCTTCACTATACAGGCTTTTCAAACTTTGATATCAAGTATACCGGCGAAGGAGACGATTTCAGAGTATTTGAGATCAACCTCCGTCAGGGCAGAAGTAACTTCTACGTTACAAGCTGCGGTATGAATATCGCCCGCCTTGCCGTAGAAAAATGGAATGACGGCGGCAATGACTGCATCCTCAACGAAAACGTCCACTTCTGGCGCTTCGTTCCCTCCGCAGTTGCCTTTGAGTACACCGAGGACAAGGCACTCGTTGAAACTGCAAAGAAGCTTAAGAAGGAGGGAAAGAGCACATCAAGCCTCCTTTACAAATATGACCTTCGTCTCAACCCCCTCCGCACTGTCTGCGTTCTCGAAATGCTCCGCAGACAAAAGAAGAAGTTCAAGACCTACTATCCCAAGAGCAATTAAATGAAGAACTCCGCCTTCGGGCGGAATTCAACCATACCTCTTCACTCTTCACTATTCACTTTTAAAAAAGGAGTGTCCGATATGAACATCACTACCAAAAACCGCCCCCTGCTGGGCATTCTCGGAGGACTCGGCCCTATGGCAAGCGCATATTTTTATGAGCTTATCACTGCCCACACAAAAGCCTCCTGCGACCAGGATCATATCGACATCATCCTCTCCTCACGCGCCTCCACCCCCGACAGAACGGCCTTCATCACAGGCAGAAGCCTTGAAAGCCCCCTGCCCTTTATGGTTGAGGACGCAACACGCCTTGAGGTCTACGGCGCTGACGTTATCGTCATCCCCTGCAATACAGCTCACTACTTCGTTGAAGAGGTGAGAGAAAACGTTTCCGTTCCCGTACCCAGCATCATCGAGGAAACAAGCGAGCACTTAAAGCGTGCAGGCTATAAAAAGGCGGGAATAATGGCTACTGCGGGAACCGTATCGTCAGGCTCTTATCAGGTGCAGCTGAAAAAGCGGGGTCTTTCCTATGCCGTGCCCGATGAGATACATCAGCAGTATCTCCACGAGCTTATTTACGATGACGTCAAGAGCGGAAAAGATCCCGATATCAAGAAGTTTTATAAGATAGTGGATCACTTAAAGGAAAAGGGCTGTGACAAGCTGATCCTCGGCTGTACGGAGCTTTCTCTTATCAACCGCGCCGTTGGAGGCGATCCCATTTTCTGCGATTCTCTTGAGGTCCTTGCCTACACGGCAATAAAGGCCTGCGGCAGCGACACCGTCGGCTTTTCAAAAGATTTTATTTAATCGGGTACAACAATGAAGCTTTCAGATATTATTAAAAATATTACATATAGCGGCGAGGGAGACTGCGAGATCGAAAGGATCGAGTACAATTCCCTGAAATCCTGCCGGGGTGACCTTTTCGTATGCCTCCCCGGTGCCAAGCGTGACGGACACGATTTTGCCTACAGCGCTTACGATAAAGGCACGAGAGCATTCCTCTGCGAGAGAAGGCTTGATCTGCCCGAGGACGCGATCCAGATAATCACCCCCGATACCCGCGCCGCCCTTGCTGTGATCGCCGCAGATTTCTACGGCCGTCCTGCAGAGCGGCTCCATCTCATTGGTATCACGGGCACAAAGGGAAAGACCACCACCGCCCTTCTCGTTGCCGCTATCCTTAACGCCGCAGGCAAGAGCTGCGCCTATATCGGCTCAAACGGCGTGATCATTAACGACAGACGTATTGAGACCGTCAATACCACTCCCGAGAGCCTTCAGCTCCACCATTACTTTGCTCTTATGGTTGCAGAGGGTGTGGAGTATGCCGTTCTTGAGGTGTCCTCACAGGCCCTGATGCATAACAGAGTTGACGGCCTGCCCTTCGAGGTCACCGCATTTACGAATCTTTCTCCCGATCATATCGGCGAGGGAGAGCACTCGGATTTCGAGGACTATAAAAATGCGAAGAAGCGTCTTTTCGACCGCTTCGATGCAAAATGCGTGGTTTACAACGCGGATGACGAGGTAAGCGAATATATGATAAGCGGACACCGCGGACAGAGGCTTTCCTTCTCTCTTGAGGGTGAGGCTGACCTTACGGCAACAGAGCCTATGCTTTATAGGGGGGAGACCTCTCTCGGAATTGCATTCGACTCTGTTGAGAGAGACGTTACTATCCCCGTTCGCCTTATGTCCCCCGGTGCATTCAGCGTTTACAACGGACTTTGCGCCATAGGCATCTGCAAGCAGTTCGGCGTAAGCCGTGACTTCGCCGCAAGAGTCCTCTCCCGCACACCCGTTCAGGGACGGTTTGAGATAGTTGAGGGTACTCCCGGTATCACCTTTGTTATCGACTATTCTCACAACGGCTTCAGCCTGACAAAGGCGCTTTGCACTCTCCGTGAATATAACCCCCGGCGTATTATCTGCGTTTTCGGAAGCGTTGGCGGAAGAACTCAGTGCCGCCGAGAGGAGCTGGCAAAGGCCGCATCTGAATATGCAGACTACTCTATCATTACATCGGACAACCCCGATTTCGAGAAGCCTGAAAACGTAATTGCCGAGATCGCCTCACATATGGGCGATGCACAGTACGAATGCATAACTGACCGTGAAGAAGCTATCAAAAAGGCCGTCTCAATGGCAAGAGTCGGAGATATCGTCCTCTTTGCAGGCAAGGGACACGAGACCTATCAGCTTATCTGCGGCAGGAAGGTTCCCTTCTCCGAGCGAGAGATCATTGAAGAAGCCTGCGCTTCTCTCGCAATAAACTAAAGATATGAGCTTTGAAATAATCGATTTTCACACCCATCCCTTTCTCACGCCGATGACAAACATCTGCAATCATCCCGATACCTTCAATATGGATACGGACTACACCGTAAGCCTTATGAAGGAGCTTGGAGTTTCCCGCATCTGCGGCAGCGTTGCTTTTGTCGGCGAATACGGCGAAAGCTGGTGGGATAAGATAAAGCACAATAACGATGAAGCGCTGAAGCTTCGAGAGATATACGGGGATTTCTATATTCCCGGATTTCACGTTCACCCCGATTTCGTGCGGGAATCAATGGAAGAGATCGAGCGGATGCACGCCCTCGGCATCGACCTTATCGGAGAGCTCGTTCCTTACCTTGACGGCTGGGGCAGCTTTACAAACAAGAATTTCTATGAAATTCTGAAGCTTGCCGAGGAGTATGAGATGACCCTCAGCCTTCACAGCGGCGAGGTTCCCGAGCAGGGACGGCTGGCAGAGGCGTTTCCCCGACTCAAGGTGGTGTCTGCCCACCCGGGCGAATATCACGATTTTATGCGCCACGTTGCCTGGATGCGCAAATGCGATAATTTTTATCTTGATATTTCCGGCTACGGAGTTTTCCGCCACGGTATGCTGAGAACGGGTATTGATAAATGCGGCGCACACAAGTTTGTTTTCGGCTCGGACTACCCCACCTGCAATCCTGCAATGTATATCGGCGCCGTCACTCTTGACCCTTCGATAAAGGACTCCGAGCGTGAGCTTATCCTCGCAGGAAACGCAAAAAGAATACTCGGACTTTAAAAAAGGAATCCGCCCGGGCGGGCGGATTCCTTTTTTGATTTGCGACAGCGCAAATTATATTTTTATTTTCATTCTCTGTCTCAGCTTATTCATATAATATGAAATAAACACGGTGAGGGAGTAATCGAAAATGACGAAAAATACGTTGCCCGCGAGATACACGAGAGCGTTGAACGCCACCCACTCCTCCTGTATACCCATAACGAACCTTGCAAGGATGAGGCAAAGGGTAAGCATTACGTTGAAGGCACCGAGCTTTGCCGCCCATGAGGGGACCTTCGGAAGCCTTTCAAAATAAGCTTTGAGGATGGGGTATATTCCGCCGAGGGCTATATATTCCAGCGCAACGAATTTATCCGGCAAAAGAAGCAAGGACAACGCTCCCGTAGTTGCGCACACGAGCCAGGGCCAGATACCCCGAAGCTCAATGACCGCAAAGGCGCAGAACAGCGCGCCTGCAACTACGGCGCAAAGGTCAAACACTCCAGTAAGGGCGCCGGCATACATAAAAACGAATGAAAGCGCCGAAAGCAGGGCGCTGACAGCAAGACGCTTTGCCCTGACAAAGCTTTTTGATTCCTTTTTCATATCAGCAGCAGCGGATAAAGTCGCCGCCCATAAGCTCACAGCAGCAGTCAAGGCACCAGAGAGTCTGGCAAACGGAGCACATATCCACGCCGCCGGAGCTGCTCGTGGTATTATAGGGTGAGCCGTAGCCGTAGCTGTAGCCTGAGGCTACGCGGGAGAGCTGCTCCTTTGCGTTTCTGTATTCGGGGTTCTGAGGGTCCATATAGCATGCGGTTTCAATATGCTTCTGAGCCTCAAAAACGTGACCTCTCTGAGCAAGGACGCAAGCCTTGAGGAAGTTCCATTCAGCTCCGCGGTCGGCGCTGGACATGGAATCAAGTCTGATCTCAGCCTCAGAATAGCGACGCTGATTTATAAGGGAGCGGATCTCCAGAAATCTGGGATCGCTGCTTCCGGAGCCGTAGGAGGAGGAAGAGGACGAGGAGCTCTTTCCGCTGCGCTCATTCTGTATGCGCTCGTAAGCCTCGTTGATCTCCTTCATTTTTTCGCCTGCAAGCTCCGCAAGATTGGGATCCTGCTGATAGTTGTCGGGATGATATTTTCTCGCAAGATCGCGGTATGCTTTTTTTATTTCATCGTCTGTGGCATCTCTTGAGACGCCGAGGACGGAATAGGGATCCTTCATATTACTGACCCATCCTTATTTCGTATGTTTTCGTTGCTTTTATTAAATATCCGGTCGGCTTCCTTTGGCAGACCTTCATAAATTATGTTGCATATAAGCTCTCTCAGCTCAGTCATGCCCTCAAAATCCATAAGATTTATGCAGGACTCAGCCCGCTTCAACTCAAGGCGTACAGCAGTTGAAAGAGATTCGGGAGATATAGGCTCAAGGTTTAAGGGGTTATAATTGTTTTTCTTTCGGTCCTTTTCCATATCGTCTGCCGCGTCCAGCACGTAGACCGTGCGTCCGATGGAGTGACCGAGGGAGGCGGCGATTGCCCTTTCGCTCCCGGAAAGTCCGTGGGAGAAGACTACGGAAAGTACCCTTCCGAAGCAGTCAGCCGCAGAATCTACAGAAGTGCATTTTTCCTTTTCAAGGGCGGAGAGCTGAGAAAGGCCTTCCATTATCTCAAAAGCAGGTAAGGTGCTGTCAAACCTCAGGGCTTTTTTTGCCATCCCCGAGGCTGCGGGCCAGAGAAGACGGGGAGGGAGCTTTGAAAGTCCGGATGAATCGCTGATGTCGTCTCTCACCTTTTCGCGGGTAAGGATAGCGGCAGCAGCGGCACAGTAGGCAAGGGTTGGATTGTCCTCCATAATAGGGCGGCGCCTGAGAGGGGAGGCGGCACAACGGGTGACGGATACCTTCATCTGCTGTTTTTCAAGAACCAGACGTACAGCGGCAAGAAAAGCAAAGTCGTATGAGAGAGTAAGGCGTGAAGCACAGCCGGTGCAGCGACCCATAGAGCGGCAAAGGCCGCAGTATATTGCCCTGTAAAGCTCGTGCTCACGGACTCTGAGGTCAGGCACGAAGGGCTTGATATAACCAAACATACCGATACCTCCGCAAATTTACCATTCTATATTACCGCGAAACCTTGTAAAATACAATAAACATTCTGTAAATTGTGAAAACACATAAAAAATAAATGATAAAATTGTAAAAAACTACTTGACAATCGAATTCGGGTGTGATATTATATTTAGGCTGACAAGCGAGACGCGGGTGTAGCTCAATGGTAGAGCTCCAGCCTTCCAAGCTGGCCACGTGGGTTCGATTCCCATCACCCGCTCCAAATGTGCCCTTAGCTCAGCCGGATAGAGCAACTGCCTTCTAAGCAGTAGGTCGCAGGTTCGAATCCTGCAGGGCACGCCACTTTAATTTAATATTTATGGTATGGTGGGCGTAGCTCAGTTGGTTAGAGCGTCAGGTTGTGGCCCTGAAGGCCGTGGGTTCGACTCCCATCGCTCACCCCAAAAAAGAAGTAACTTTTGTTTACCAAAAGTTACTTCTTTTTTTATCCAAGCCGCAGGCTTGGCATATCATCACGACGCAGTCGTGTATATCATCAGCCCCTTTGGGGCTGTATCTCATCACGCGTCAGCGTGCATCCCCCTGCGGCCTGATGAGATGCAACACTGCGTGTTGATGATATGCAATTCCTACGGAATTGATGATATACAAGGCTTCGCCTTGATTTGTTTGTGGAAAAGTAGTATAATTCTCTTGAAAGGAGTGGTTATATGCCGAAAAATTATTTGCTGATATATTCTGAGCAGCTTGCAACAGAAATAGAATTGCTTTGCCAAAATACCAAGACATCATCTAACACTCTTTTCCAACTCCGTAAAAGTTCCAGTAGCGTTTACGCAAATATCCGTGAAGCCAATTACGGACAGAGTAAAGCTGATATGCTTTCAAAATTTGAAATTGCTCTTAAGGAATGTAGCGAAACCGAAGGTTGGTTACGTTTATTGTTCAATACGAATGCGATTGATGAAGAAATCTATAAAAAGCATAGAAATCTTTGCGGTC